>ONYJ01000131.1 GCA_900322025.1 uncultured Bacteroidales bacterium
ATGAAATTCAGATAACTTCTTATCTTTAAGTATTGAAACAATAGCACTATGAAAAAGATTATTATGGGCATTACTTTATTGTTTGCTTGCTTTTGCTTTGCTCACGCTCAGCAAAACGCTCGCAATTGGCTGAAGCGTTATAATATAGACCCAACAAACAACAATCCTGTTTTTACTCGTCCCATGCACGAAAACAACAAAAGCAGAGTAGAAGGTGCAGGAATAAACATGAACGATGGAGAGGCGTACAATCGTACATACTACAACTTTGGCGGTGAGTGGCATTATGAGCCTAAGCTCCCTTTGTGTAAAGAAGAAGAAGTTGCTTTGAGTAGAATTACGGGAGATTATTTTTACGAAGATAACCAGATGCGTATAACAACCGCAGGCGAGGTTCTCAAGTATGGGGTAATTCCTACAGACTTTGGGGCTATTGTGGCATATAGGATTTGGGGAAGAAGTAGCGAGGAGCCCATACGGCACTATTATGCAACCTTTGACCACAAAGGCACATTGATAGATGCTTTTTATGTAGGAGAGAGTGGCTGGCAAAGTGCCATTCTTAAAGCCGAGCCTCATGGTAATTATGAGGTAAAAAGCAACTTAGGTGGAGGTAATATGCAATTCTCAAAAGACGGCAAAACTCTAACAAGAATAAATTATTACTACTATAACGTTCCGGAACAAAGAAGTGGCGTAAAGTGGGAAGATACCACGGTGTATAGCATTTCTTCGGAAGGGATTTTTTCTCTGGTGCATTATTCTCAGAGCGGAAAGCCGGAGGTAAATCAAGTAGCGGAGAAGCTTTTTACTTTAGAAACGCTGCCTCTCAGCGATAAAGAGGCCTTTAAGAAATGGAATGCTTTTCTAAAAGAACATAAAGACAACGAGCAACTTGCTTCGAGAATAAGCGAAGGGGTTCTTAGGTTGTTTATCAGCCGCCAACAAGAGTTTATGGGGTGGACCACAGCCAATCAGAGCGAGAGTGTGCTTATTACAGCACTATGGCCTGGGTTTAAATCTCTTGCAGAACTCTGCGGCTCTGGTACGGTTCAGATGCTTGTAAGCAATGGCTTGGAGAATTGCCCGGATAAAGTAGTGCGTACTTACTGGCAAAATCTGAAAATAGTACGCAACATACCGACGCTTTAACTAAGCCCATTTATCTTAGCTTTAGTATTGAGAATGCACCTTAGCACTATTGGATAAGCTGTGTACAATACTTTTGTATGTGGTAAATCACGGAGCTTTTCGGATAAGTGTATTTATTTAACAATTCTGTAGTAGTTCTGTTTGCGAGCCTTAGGGGCCTTATTTTTGAACGGAAGTCTCTGCTGATTGCTTTCGAGGTCGAGCAAGTAGCGTTTTACTCCTAAGCCACCGGAATAACCTGTAAGGGCTGTATTGCTTCCTATTACCCTATGGCATGGGATGATAATTGCTATAGCGTTATTGCCGCAAGTGTTGGCGGCTGCTCTGATAGCTTTAGGATAACCTGCTTGGGTTGCTATGGTTGCATAAGATATACTTTTGCCGTATGGTATGTCTGTAAGGCTTTTCCAAACAGCTTGCTGAAATTCTGTACCAGCCATTAGATAAGGCAGGCTAAAACGCTTGCGCCGGCCACAGAAGTATTGTCGGAGTTGTTTAATAGCCAGAACAATAACTTTAGATGTAGGTTTTTCTGTATCTGTAGGCATCACAAATTCAATATTCAGAGTTTTTGCCAACCTTGCTATATTGTTTTTCAGATTTTTGCCATTAGCCCATTCGCAGAGGCATAGCTTTCCTTTTTTGGCTGCTAACCAGAGCTTTCCGCAGGGAGAGTCATACTCGTAGATTTTAACTTTGAGCATAAGTGATCTAATTAGATACCCACAAGTTAATAAGAATATCTGTATTTTGAAATTTTTGCTCTCAGTTATGAATAGCGTGGAACTGCTTTGAAGAAGGAATATAGTAAAACTACATATCAATCATTAGCGGGGTTTAGTTTAAGATGCAGTATGTTAGATTTTTTTAATATGTCGCCCAGCCACATAAGCACTTTACTGCTAAAACTTAACTCTTTACGCAGTATTCTGCGTGTTTCTCTAAAGAATGTGATATGGCTATAAAGTTCGGTATTTGTGGCAGCCTGCGGTATTTTCTTTTCCAGTTCGAGGGCCTTTGTGTCGAGAAAATATTGCGGGAATTTTTTTGAGATGCGAATTCTGCCGGCCAGAGGAATATATATAGTATCTTCAACTCCATAAAAGGCAGCGTTGCTGTTTGCCCTGCCGTTGAGTTTGCACGCTTGTTTTGTTAAATCTTTTTCTGGCATA
>ONYJ01000220.1 GCA_900322025.1 uncultured Bacteroidales bacterium
ATGGTCATATCTTCCAGGGCAGGGTCTGCAAAGATTACATACGGTGGTAAATTCAGCTTTTTACCAACATCTTTTCTAAGGTCTTTAAGCATGGATAGCAGAACTTGATCGCCTCCACCTCCGCCTTTTCTTCCGCCGGCCGGCATATCTTCATCAACATCATCTCCTTCTCCCGAATCTTCGAAGTGGCGGTCTTCTTTAAGCATAATGGAGTATGGTTTGGCTAAAAACTCTTTGCCTTTGTCTGTCAGCGATATAAGTCCGTATTGTTCTATGTCTTTCTTTAGGAGCTGTTCTACACATGCTTGCCTTATTACGGCTAACCAAAATCTTTCGTCTTTTTCTTTGTCTATGCCAAAGAAACGGCTGGTGTTGTGTTTGTAAGAAGTAATCATGGCATTGTTTACTCCTCCAAGTATGTTTGCAAGATGATCTGCCTTGAAGTGTTCTTTCATAGAACGTATCAATTGGAACAGGGTAACAAGGTAGTCTTTGCCTTCGAACTCAGGCTGTTGATGTAGGCAGTTATCGCAGTTACCGCAATTGTCTTCCGAATAAACTTCGCCAAAGTAATTGAGCAGAGTTTTGCGTCTGCATTGATTGCTTTCTGCATAGGCAACGGTTTCTGTAAGGAGCTGTTTGCCAATCTCTTGCTCTGCAACAGGCTTGCTCTGCATAAACTTCTCAAGTTTGAGAATATCGCTGAAACTATAGAAAGCCACGCACTTACCCTCTCCTCCATCTCTGCCGGCTCTGCCGGTTTCTTGATAATAACCTTCGAGTGATTTAGGTATGTTGTAGTGTATTACAAATCTTACATCGGGTTTATCTATGCCCATTCCGAATGCAATGGTAGCAACTATCACATCCACCTCTTCCATAAGGAACTTATCTTGATTGCCGGCTCTTGTGGCGGCATCTAAACCGGCATGGTAGGGGAGTGCTTTAATACCATTCACATTCAGGAGCTCTGCCATGTCTTCAACCTTCTTTCTTGAAAGGCAGTATATTATGCCGCTCTTACCCTCGTTTTGGCGAATGAATTTAATGATTTCTTTTTCTGCGTTAATTTTAGGCCTTACCTCGTAATAGAGGTTTGTACGATTGAAAGACGATTTGAATACTTTGGCATCTGTCATACCAAGATTTTTGAGAATATCGGCTTGAACCTTAGGTGTGGCAGTTGCCGTGAGGGCAATAATCGGAGCCTTGCCTATCTCTTTTACAATAGGTAGTATGCGTCTGTATTCGGGACGGAAATCGTGCCCCCATTCAGAAATACAGTGTGCCTCGTCTATGGCGTAGAAAGAAATTTTACATTGCCTGAGCAACTGAATGTTATCGTCTTTTGTAAGAGATTCCGGAGCAACATATAGCAGCTTTGTAGTTCCTTTCAGCAAATCTTCTTTTACTTCCTGAATCTGGGCTTTATTGAGCGAAGAATTCAAGAAGTGAGCAATTCCTTCCTTTTCTGAAACAAATCCGCGGATAGCATCTACCTGATTTTTCATCAATGCTATAAGTGGAGAAACCACCACTGCCGTACCTTCCATCAGTAGGGCCGGAAGTTGATAGCAGAGACTCTTACCTCCTCCGGTAGGCATAAGTACAAAGGCATTGCGTCCGCTTATTAAATGCTTTATGATATCTTCCTGCATTTGCTTGAAGCTGGTAAATCCAAAGAATTCCTTTAACTCTGCTCGCAGGTTTTCAGATGTAATATTCATTCTATAAATGGTGTTTGCAATGTGTTTTGCGGTATATTTATTTGCAGTATAGGCGGCATCTCGGAAAGCAAGATTGGCTTCTTCTCTCGTAGAATCTAAGCAAGCTTATCTTCTACTTTCGGCGAATCAAGCTTGTCTTCTCCTCTCGGAAAAGCAATCTTGCTTTCCCTTTCGGATAAGACAATCTTGCTTTCCCTTTCGGATAAGACAATCTTGCTTTCTCTCAATTTGCACTATATTTGTACCCATAAATGTACTTATAATATTCTATTTGTCAAAATTTTTATGAAAAAAGCAGACGGAGAAATACTTGCCTTGGCCAAAAGGGTAGTTTTGCAGGAAGCGGAGAGTGTTACCAGATTAGCTTCTTTTATAGATGAGGGTTTTCTGGAGGTTTTGCACTTGATTTTCAAATCTAAAGGAAGGCTGATTGTAACGGGTATAGGCAAGAGTGCCATTATAGGTACAAAAATAGTTGCTACTATGAATTCTACCGGCACTCCAGCCATCTTTATGCACGCGGCCGATGCCATACACGGTGATCTTGGCATTATTCAGAAAGACGATATAGTGCTCTGTATATCAAAGAGTGGCAATACTCCGGAAATTAAAGTGTTGATACCGCTTATAGCCCGAATGGGCAACAAGATAATAGGAATGGTTTCTACCATAGATTCTTTCCTTGGCAATCATGCAGATTATCTTATCAGGGCAACTGTAGATAAAGAAAGCGATCCGAATAATTTAGCACCTACTTCTTCTACTACAACTCAGTTGGTTATGGGCGATGCTCTGGCAGTATGCTTACTGCAGATGAGGGGCTTTAGTCAAGAGCAGTTTGCCATGTATCATCCTGGCGGTAGTTTGGGTAAAAGGCTTTATCTCCGGGTAGCAGATGTTATGGATATGAATGTCAGGCCTTTTGTGGGGCTTAATGAGAACATTCAGAATACCATATTGAATATATCTCAAAACCGATTGGGGGCTACCGTTGTTTTAGATAGTAAAGGAGAGCTCAAGGGTATTATTACAGATGGGGATGTCAGACGAATGGTGGAAAAGGGGTTGCAGCTGAATACGCTTGTTGCCAAAGATATAATGAGTCCTAAACCTAAGCAGATAGACATAAACGATATGGCTGTAAATGCTTTTGATATTATGCACCGCAATAAAATAACTTCTGTGGTGGTTATGCAAGACAATAAGTATGTGGGCCTTGTTCATATTCACGATATTTTACGGGAGGGAATAGTGTAATAGATTGTTAGATAAAGACCTATGGATAAAAATAGAAATAATGTGGAATTTGATGCCTCCGGTGTGGGGGTTAATAATGGAAGATATTTTGGCATGCCGTTTTCTAACGAAGAAAGCTCGGTAGTGCTGATTTCTGTACCATGGGATGCAACCGTTTCATACTCAGACGGTACAGCAGACGGGCCGGAGGCTATTATAGCGGCTTCTGTGCAAGTAGATTTGTATGACGAAAAAATTGCTGATTCAGACAGTTTGAAAATAGGCACGGACGAAACTTTGATAGATTTTGAGGGAGAGCAGGTTAGAGCATCTGATTATATAAAGGCTATTAACACAGAGGCTCGTCAGAAGGCTCGCCGGATAATAGAGTGCTTGTCTAAAGGAGAGGAATTAGACTCGGAATTAGCAGGTTACCAAGATGATATAAATAAAGCCAGCATGGGTGTTAATTATCTTGTGGAGCAGATATGTGCAAGTTATCTGAGTAGCGGCAAGATACCCGGGGTTGTAGGAGGTGAGCATAGTGTTTCTTTTGGGGCTATTAAGGCGGCTGCCGACTCTCTGCCGGATGGGCAGAAACTTGGAATACTGCAATTTGATGCACATGCAGATTTGAGAGTGGCCTATGAGGGTTTTGAGCATTCGCATGCTTCTATAATGTTTAATGCTCTCTCCAAAATAGGTAATATAGGAAAGCTTACTCAGGTGGGTATAAGAGATTTTTGTGCCGACGAACATGATACCATAAAGAGAGAGGGCAGGATAACTGCTTTTACAGATAGCCAGATAGTGGAGGCTTTGTCTGAGGGTAAAACTTGGGCGAGTATTTGCCGGGCAATAGTAGAAACTTTGCCGGATAATGTGTATATAAGTTTTGATATAGACGGTTTAGAGCCTTCGCTATGTCCTAATACGGGCACTCCTGTACCGGGTGGTCTTTCCTACGGGCAGGCTGTTTATTTGTTGAGGCTTGTGGCATCGCAGAGAAAAATTGTAGGCTTTGACTTATGCGAAGTGGCGCCGGCGGCTGCAAAGGGGGATATGGTTACCAGGGCAGGGGGGGACGAGTGGGATGCCAATGTTGGTGCCAGATTATTGCACAAGATGGCTCTTTTTGCACCGAAATTAAAAAATAAATATATTTGCGGGCGCAATTTCTGGTATAGTAATGAACATTAAATATAGGATTATGAAAATTTTTAAGACAGTTCTTGTATGCGCTCTTGGCGCATTGGTTATTTCGTGCAGCAGCAATGCCCAAAAACCACTTTCAGGTGTTTCTCAAGGTGCAAGAGATTCTGCTTCTGTTGCAGTAGGTATAGCTTTTGGGAATATGCTTAAAGGCTCTAATATGAGCGATTTAGACATAGCAAAAATAACTAAGACTATAACCTCTGTATTGAAAGGCGATACTACCTTGATGTTTGACGAACAGAGTTCCGGAATGTATATTCAGGAGTATATGATGAAGGTTTCTGAAGCTCTTGGTAAGCTTAGAGAAACTGAAGAAAAGGAGTTTATGGCTTCAAATAAGCAGAACGAAGGTGTAATGGAAACAGAAAGTGGCCTTCAGTATAAGATAGAGGTTCCGGGCAGCGAGCGTAAGCCTGTTCCTCAGGATACTGTAGAAGTAAACTACAAGGGTACTTTGCTCGATGGAAAAGTATTCGATTCTTCTTATGAAAGGGGAGAAACCGTTAAATTCCCTCTCAATGAAGTTATTCCTGGCTGGACAGAAGGTCTGCAACTGATAGGAGAAGGTGGAAAGGTTAAGCTTTGGATTCCGTTCAACCTTGCTTATGGAGCTAGAGATATGGGTCCTAATCTTCCTGCGTATTCAACTTTGGTATTTGATGTTGAGTTAATAAAGATTATGCCTTTTGTTTCTAAAGAAGCAGAAACAAAACAGAAATAGTATATAGTATATCTTTCAACGATAAAGGGGCGACCAAAATACTTTTTGGTCGCCCCACTTTCTTTTTGCAGGAGAAGTTCTACTTCTGTTCGATTTTTTAGTAAATTTGTAAGTTATGAGCAAAGCGAGGAAAATAGTGCTGATATTTTCAGCCACCTTACTGGCCCTTGCGTTGGTTTTGTTTCTTGTAATGAAGCTTAAACCATCTGACGTAGAGGAGGATGAACGCAAATTGCAGCGCGAACTTACTCCTCAAACAGAGCAGGCTTACAGGGCGGTGCCTTCAGATGCCGTACTTATTCTGGATTTTGAAAAGCAGGAGCGTATAGCTCAGGTTTTACAAGATACTACTAACTATGCCTATGGGCTGATAGATACAACATCGGCTTTGGTGAGGATGCAGAAAGTACTGTCTGGGTGGGGCTTCTTTTCTTGCCATACTTTGTTTTCTTTGCATTATTCGGCTATAAATGAGGTGTCGCTACTTCAAATAGTAGATTGTTCAGAGTCTGAGGTGGAGAATGTTACTCCTTTGCTTGCCTCAGAAGCCGTGTCTTCAAAAGAATACAATTCTTACAAGATTTATACCCTCAAATCTGGGTTAAAAATATCTTCTGCAGCAGGTCTGCTATTGGCCAGTTCTTCTGCTATATGTGTAGAGAGTGCGCTTAGGCATATTGTGGGCGGCACTTCCATACTGAATAATCAGGAGTTCTACTCCACGCTCAAGGGAGTGGGAGGCAACGATTGCTTGTATATAAATCATAAGCAAATTGGCAAGCTGTTTTCAGGGAGTGTAACTTATCCTTTCTTAAAGTATTCCGATTTTATAATGCGTCTGACAAACTGGAGTGCATTGCATATAAATCCTCGTCAGCGAAATTTTATTTCTTTTGAAGGATATCTTTCCGGTAATACAGATTTTATAAACTTTGCATCTGTTTTGGAAACTTCTAGCGGCACTCCTTCTTTAGCTCATCATATTTTGCCGGCGAGTACCATGTTTGCTGTAAGTGTAAATCTTTCTTCTATTAAAGGTTATGTGAAAGATTATGAGAAGTATTTAGATGCAAACAAGAAGCTTGCTTCTTATAAGGCGAGGCAAGAGAATGTGCAGTTACCGGAAGCTCCATCGCCTATGGAGTGGCTGAGTTCTGAGGGCTTTACCGAGGTGGTTTCTGCTTTCTGTCTGATTGGCGGCAAGTATGAGTGGATTACACTGTTGTATAAAAATTCTACATCCCTGTTGGGGAAGATTACCGGAATTAAGGGAAAGGGTGAGTGGCAGAAACCGGCTCCTTTTATCTACAAGGGTTATATATCTTCTGTTTTAGGGGAGATTTTTTCTCACAATTCAGAGGAACAGTTTTGTAAAACAGCAGATTGGACAATTATCGGCTCGGCCAGGGCTGTAGATGAAATGTTCAAAGGCAGGGCTAATGCCGTAAAGTTGGAGAAATATCTTTCATCTACTCCGGTATCCTCTTTCTTTGAAGAGAAATCCAATGCCAAGGTTATAGTTAATTTGAAGGAGGGTGCAGATACTTTGTTTTCTGTGTTTAACAGCTTTTATCGGAAGCGTTTTGTTTCCTCTGTATCCAAGAAAAACTTTGAGTATGCAACGGCTAATATCATATCTAAAGGGGGTAGGACATGGGCAAATCTTACATTCTATGCTGCAACCCTGAGTTCTCCACCGGCAATGTTTGATATGGAAGATGGCGAGGTTGTGTATATAGATAGTACTTTCAAAACATTCTATGGTCCGTTTGCGCTTGTAGATTTGGAAAAGGGAGATACTACTTGGTTTGAGCAAAGCCGCAGGTATTTGTCTATTTCGTATATGGACCGCAACAAGAAGGGCTTGTGGGGTATTCCTATGAAAGATACCATAAAGAGTTACGCCGGTATGGTAGCTATGGCAGACGGCAAGCCTTATATCACTTTTATATTGGGCAATAAGCTATACATGATGAGTAGGCGTGGGGCACATGCTACCGGCTATCCAAAGACATTGGATATAGGGGTAAGTATAGGCCCTAAGGTTATTATAGAAAATGGCCGGTATTTACTGCTGATACTCACAGAAGAAAACATAATAACAAAGCGTAAACTTAATGGTGAGTTGGCGGAAGATTGGACAGACATACACTCTCCTGAATTTACAAGGGAATTGCCAGAAGAGATTACTCTGTTTGGGAAGCATTATTATATTCTCAGAACCATATCTAAGTTGCGTATTTATACGCAAGAAGGAGAAGAAATTACTGTAAAGAATCTAAAGCGCCCTATTTCTCGGGAGAGTACTGTTACAGAAGAGAAGGATGGTTTTGTGAGAGTTATGGGAACAGATGGTAAGGAATTTCTGCTCAATTTAAAGAGTGGACGAATTAAGAAATTGTAAAGAATGAAGAATTTTTTAAGATTGCTCAATTACGCAAGACCATGGCGCAAGTTTTGGCCGGGTTATATAATTCTTGCAGTTTTATCTGTAATTTTTGGAATAGCAAACTATTCACTCATCTCTCCGATTCTCCAGCTGCTATTTGAGAGTCCTACCAATGAGCAGGTGGCGGAAAATATAGCTTCTTTAGAAGGTACCGTGCATAATTTTGCCTTTACGATGGATTGGTTCAAATCGGTTTTCCTGTATTATATGGATAAGATATTTCTTGCCGGTGGTCCTCTGAAGGCATTGCTGTTTGTATGTGCTTTTTTGGCCGGAGCGAGCTTGCTTTCGAATATTACGCGTTATTTATCGCAGACCATACTTGTTAGAATGCGAACACATATAATGCAGAAACTCCGTACAGATTTGTTCCGTAAGGTTGCCAGCATGGATGTAGGTTTTTATCATAGCAGGCAGAAAGGTGATATTCTTTCCAGAATATCCAATGATGTTACCGAGGTTCAGAATGGAGTGGCTGATAGTTTCCACATGATTTTTAGGGAGCCGCTACTTATAATAGGCTTTTTATCATATTGTTTTTATTTATCGCCTAAACTAACTGTTGTAACTCTTGTAACTATTCCGGTGTCTGCTCTGGTTATTGGAGGTATATCTAAGCGTTTAAAGAAAAAGGCTATAACCACTCAGAGCCTGATGGGAAGAATAGTCAGCCACTTTGATGAGGCTATATCAGGCATTAGAATAATCAAGGGATTCAACGCTCAAAAGTATGTTCAGGATAGTTTTGAGAAGACAAACTTAGCTCACAAAAAATCGAGCCGTAAAATGCTGTACAGACAGCAATTGTCTCATCCTACAAGCGAATTTCTGGGCATAACCATAGCAGCTGCGGTGCTTTTGTATGGAGGTTGGCTGCAGATTAACGGCTCTTTAGGGATGGATATGAGCACATTTTCTGTGTATATACTTTGTTATTGGAGCGTATTGGAGCCGGCAAAAAACATAGCTAAGGCTTATACCAGCATTCAGAGAGGTATGGTAAGTGGAGAGAGGCTTTTCTTGATTTTGGATGCAGAGAATAAGATTCGCAACAAAGAAAACGCCGTGCAACTGAAGGATTTTAAACATAAAATAGAATATCGGAATGTAGATTTCTATTATAATCAGGGCATTCCGGTGCTAAAGAATATTAGTGTTGAGATTCCTAAAGGAAAGATACTGGCCTTGGTTGGGCAGAGCGGTGCCGGCAAATCTACCTTTGCAGACTTGCTGCCGCGCTTTTACGATGTAACCGGCGGGGGGATATTTATAGATGGGCACGATATCAGAGATTATACTTTGGATTCTCTTACCGCTCAGATGGGAATAGTTACCCAAGAATCTATATTGTTTAACGGTACCATTTATGAGAACATAGCCTTTGGAATGGAGAATGTTTCAAGAGAGCAGGTAATAGAGGCGGCTAAAGTGGCTAATGCGTTGGAGTTTATAGAGCATCTCCCTCAGAAGTTTGAAACAAATATAGGAGATAGGGGAGAAAATCTTTCAGGTGGGCAGAGGCAGAGAATTGCCATAGCCAGAGCTGTGTTGAAAAATCCTCCGATACTTATATTAGACGAGGCTACCAGTGCACTTGATACCGAAAGCGAAAAGCTGGTTCAGGATGCCTTGTATAAGTTGATGCAGAACCGTACAAGCATAGTTATTGCCCATAGACTTTCTACCATACGCTATGCAGATGAGATAATTGTAATGAAAGGAGGCGAGATCGTGGAGCAGGGTAATCATAATACATTGATAAATAAAAACGGCATATATGCAAACCTGTGTGCTATGCAGGTATTTTCGTAAAGCTAAAATCTAAACCAGATAAGAGATATGATGTACATTTCAGATTCGCTGATTAAGATGATAGAGGAAAGTTTCAAGCAAAATTGGAACAGACCTGCATTATCTGATTACAAGGGAATTACTCTATATTATAGAGATGTTGCCAGAAAAATAGCCAAGATGCACATAGTGTTTCAGGGCGTAGGAGTAAAGAAGGGAGACAAGATAGCTGTTTGCTCTAAAAACCAGTCTAACTGGGCAGTTGTATTTTTGGCTACTCTAACTTATGGTGCGATTCCTGTTCCAATATTGCACGAGTTTAAGCCGAGCAATATAGAGCATATTATAAACCACTCAGACAGCAAAATACTGTTTGTGGGTAATGCAATTCTTGAGAGCTTGACTATAAACCACATGCAGAACCTTAATACAGTAATTTGCTTAGACGATTTTTCGCTTGTACATACTAAGGAAAAACAGACCTATATAACAATGGAGCACCTTAACGAAATGTTTGGGAAGGCCTATCCTAAGTTGTTTGGGCCGGAATGTATTTCCTATGAGGCAGAAGCGGATACAAACGAAATGGCAATGATAAATTATACCAGCGGAACCAGCGGCTTTTCCAAAGGAGTGATGATACCTTATCGTGCGCTACGCTCTAATGCTATTTTTGCTTATGAGGTATTGCCTCAGGTAGATAATATGTCTAATGTGGTATCTATTCTTCCTTCTGCGCACATGTACGGAATGATGTTTGAGTTTTTGTTTGAGATTATGGTAGGAGCTCATGTTCACTTCCTTACAAGAGTGCCATCGCCGAGTGTTATAGTAAAGGCCTTTGAAGAAATAAAACCTAAAATAATAATTTCTGTTCCGCTTGTAATAGAGAAAATTTATAAGAGCCGTCTGCAGCCGTTTCTCTCAACTCCGGGTGTGCGTTTCTTGCTCAGATTGCCAATTGCAGATAAGAAGATAAAGACGCAGATAAACGATACACTTACAAATTCATTTGGTGGGGAGTTTGAGGAGGTTATAATTGGAGGTGCCGCATTTAACAGGGAGGCCGATAACTTCTTTAATTCCATTGGTTTCAGATATACGGTGGGATATGGCATGACAGAGTGTGCTCCAATAATCACTTATGCCGATTGGAAAGAAAAGCGAGTTGGCTCTTGCGGCTATGCTGCTCCGAGAATGCAGGTGAGGATAAATTCTTCCGACCCACTTTCCATTCCCGGAGAAATTCAGGTTAAGGGAGAGAATACCATGTTGGGATATTATAAAAACGAGCAGGCTACCAATGAGGCTTTTACAGAAGACGGATGGATGCGTACAGGAGATCTTGGCATCTTAGACAGAGATGGTTTCCTGTATATAAAAGGAAGGAGCAAGAATATGATATTGGGCCCGAGTGGTCAGAATATATATCCGGAAGAGATAGAGAGCATTATCAACAATATGCCTTATGTAGTAGAGTCTTTGGTGATAGAAGATGATGGCAAAATGGTGGCACTCATCTATCCGGATTTGGAAGGTGCTGCAAAGGATGGCTTTACCACAGCTGCTATGATAGAGGCGAAAATGAAGGAGAACATCAATGTTGTAAATGAGGAGTTGCCAAACTACTCCAAGATTTCTTCTGTAAAGATTATGCCGGAAGAGTTTGAGAAAACACCTAAGAGAAGTATCAAACGCTATATATATCAGAATTAAACCAACCTTTTCGATAAGCTAAATGAGCAAAGCAAAACTTGTTTTAACTTTGCCATGGCGAGAAACTTTTCGATAAGTCAACTGGTTAAAGAGATGCTTGCATATCTTTGCCATGACGGGAAACTTTTCGATAAGCCAAATCTTGATATCGTTTATTTTGCAAACTGTATGCAAATAAATTTGTAAGTCTTTTTCTGAAATCTTTTTTTGCGTATATTGCGGTATAGATAGTTAATACATCACTCCGTGTTATTGTTTTCCTTTTATAATACAGAAGCGTAGTTCCTTCTATTTAATAACACTATGACTAAATATA
>ONYJ01000066.1 GCA_900322025.1 uncultured Bacteroidales bacterium
TACTATACCCATACTTGCGGTTCATGCTCCAATTATAAGACTTGTTTGTGGGGCATTTCAGTATGTTACGAACACAGATTACGTTATTCTTAAACTCCACCCATTGGGAATAATTTCTCTTATGTGCATTACTCTTATTGCCTGCATTCCGGTGTGTTTTATTTGGAAGCGGCTTTTGCGCATATTATTTTAGCACAACCAGATACTTTTCTTTAATTTCTATTGGGTGATATTCCAACTTAGCTTTTCTAAGGTTTTCGTCGCCGGAGTCGTCTTCTCGGTTTACGAAAGAGAAAGCCGAGGCTTCTTCTGCAATACCCTCTCTCTCTCTCAAAGTCTTATCCATATATGCAAGGAACTCCTGACTCATTGCTTGGTATGCCCCACGATATTCTGTAAAGGCTTTTTCTATGTGTATCAATACTGTATCAGAGTTAGCTCGCTCTCCTATAGAAAATGCCACAATCTTGCCTTCTGTGGGGCTTTCCGGCGAGAATACCCTTAAAAGTCCGCCATCTAACCCTAATTCGCAAAAATTGTTAAGAGCAGTTCTCACGGCACAAAACTCATTAGCTTTCCAAAAATCTTTATCACAACCATTTCTCCTGCACCATTCATCGTTCATAGCTATACACTCTGCAATATTGCTCTGCGTTATGGGTTCGAACTGCCAATCAAACATTCGGCGAAAGCCGTTGGCAAAATTGCGTTTGGCCTGGTACTTCTTGCCTTTTAGAGTTTTGAGAGCTTCTGCATCGTAGATGTAATCTGCTCCCATTCTGAATTGCTCTGCTGAAAAGCGGCAGGGAAAATAGTTTTCCAAAAAAGCCATTTGCAAAGGGAGTACACCATAGAATGTAAGCTGCTTTTCCTGCATTAACAGAGAATTTATAGCATCTGCAAGCTGCTTATCTTCAGCTTTTCCTACAGGCATCAAATAACTTCTTCGGTTATCCAGATTATATTGTATGAGTACGAGGTTGTCTATCCGTGCTATCTGGCTCTTAAAAGTTTTTCTCCACAAAAACTGATATGTAAAATTATAATCTTCCGAGTTAAAGTCTTGAACTGCGAAGAGCTCTCGAACCCACTTAGAATCGGATAGTTCTATTTCTTTAAATATTATCTCTGCCATTAAGACACTCTCTCAATTTTAGTTCAGATTCAACCACTCTTTTAGAGTGTTTATAGCCTCGTCTCTCATTTGAGGCGTCAGATTTGATATTCTTGCTCTATGACTTCCTCCCGGAGCTATAAAGAACTTGATGTTATCGTGTCCGGGGTTGTTAGGCCTTACCGCAGACCAAGGATCCCACTCGCCATAGATGAACATCATCTTGCTGTCTGTGGTTGCAATGAATTTAGTAAGATTCTTATAGAGAGTTTTGTCGAACTTAAATTTTCTACCGCCCGGCAAGAAGATTTTTCGGAGATAACCTTTTGCCGATTTTATGCTCAGATACTTCTTGAAAGGCTTGGTATCGTATCCATAATATCCTAACTCTTTTGCAGCCTGTACAAAAAACGGAGCATTGTCGTCCCAACTTTGGAAATAGTCCGGACCCACTGCATCCACAAAATACTTGAAGAGCACATCATCATTTTCCGTAACAGCCGGAATGGTAGAGGTTTTTCTTCCCCACTGCCAGAAAGCGAACGGGAACTCCAAAACGCAGTAGTCTAACACTTCCGGTATTGAAATATTGTAAGTGAGCTTGTTGCGGTCTGAAAACTCTTTGAGCTTTGCTTCCATAGATACTCTTCTTTTCAGAATCTCCATCTGGAAGTTGTAAATTATAGCTCTGTCTTGTGCGGTGCCGGTAGAGTCTCTTAGAAATGGCTCATGCCTGCCATCCTCCTGAGCTCTTGCCACAGGGCCTACATAAGGAACAGAAACATCTACATCCTGCGGATAAAACATGGTGTAAGACATACAGTTCTGTCCTCCTTTGCTGATGCCGGTTGCTATCCATTTGCCTTTGAATATGTTGGCAAGAGAGGTTCTTATCTGGTGTAAATCTGCCGCTTCTTGCTCGGCAGTCATGTAATCCCAGTTCAGGTTTTCCCATGTAATAGTGCTGTCGTATTGCATAAAAGGCACGCTTTCGTTAAAGTAACGATGCTCTACCAGAACAAAGTTGCACTTTAGCAGTGCGGCAATCTCTTCGTTATATCTTGGATTAGCTCCGTATTTTGCCGTATATCCTTCTGTGATAATTACTGTAGGCTTGTTGAAATCTGCAAAGCCAACAATCACCCTCTGCTTAAACAATCCTTTTTCCGGATGCTTGTGATCTATAGGTTGGGTGATGAACATCCTGTACTTAGCCTTCAGATGTTCTTTGTATGCATTTGCTACAGGTAATTTTTCTATATCAGAAAAGACAGCATATTCTTGATTGGATTGGTTGGCAGATGCAAGTTGGTTGCACAGCAGGAAGTGAGCTGCCTCCAGCGAATCCATCTGCAAAGAGCCCTGTTTTGTCTCAGCCGGAATACCATTCTGAGCAAAAGCAGTTGTTCCGCAAGATAAAAAAGACACCACGCACAGTGCTGCTGAGGTAAAAGCAAGGGCAAACCTTTTTTTCAACATTCTTGTATTCATATTAAGTAGTTTTATAGTATTCGTTTTATTAGTTTGCCGGTAGAACTGTCGCCGACAATTATCGTATGCATTGTTAAAGATGCGTTATGCAAATTTAAACTTTTTTTTTCACTACTTTTGTACGATTGACAGATATTTAGTTAAGGCAGATAAGAAATTATTTCATCAGATGAAGAATTTTGTAGAAGAACTTAAATGGAGAGGAATGATCCAGGATATAATGCCTGGTACAGAAGAAAAACTAATGGAAGGGCCTCAATCGGCCTATGTGGGAATAGATCCTACGGCAGATAGTTTACATATAGGGCATTTGGTAAGTGTTATGATTCTCAAGCATTTTCAGAAATGCGGGCACAAACCGATAGCTTTGGTGGGAGGAGCTACCGGAATGATAGGAGATCCTTCTATGAAATCCGCAGAAAGGAATTTGTTGGACGAGGAAACGCTGAGGCATAATGTGGAGAGTATAAAGGCACAGCTGGGGCGGTTTCTGGATTTCGACAGCGATGCTACAAACAAGGCGGAATTGGTAAATAATTACGACTGGATGAAAGACTACACCTTCATCAACTTCATTCGCGATATAGGAAAGCATATCACCGTTAACTATATGATGGCAAAAGATTCCGTAAAGAAAAGATTGTCTTCTGAATCGCGCGAGGGAATGTCTTTTACCGAGTTCAGCTATCAATTGCTTCAAGGCTATGATTATCTGTGGTTGTATGAACACAAAGGATGCGTTCTGCAACTTGGAGGAAGCGATCAGTGGGGCAATATTACAACCGGAAGCGAACTTATACGCCGTGTTTTGGGAAAGGAGGCTTATGCTCTTACCTGTCCTTTGATAAAAAAAGCAGACGGAACAAAATTTGGTAAAACCGAAAAAGGAAATATCTGGCTTAGTGCGGAATATACGAGCCCATACACCTTTTATCAGTTCTGGTTGAATGTGAGTGATGAGGATGCCGAGAGGTACATAAAGATATTTACAATGCTTCCTAAAGAAGATATAGATGCTGTTATTGAAGAACATCGCCAAGACCCTGCTCAGAGGTGCTTGCAAAAGCTTTTGGCTAAAGAAGTTACAATAATGGTTCATGGAGAGGGAGAATATAAGAAAGCTTTAGATGCCTCTAACATCTTGTTTGGCAAGGCTACAAAAGAAGCTTTGCAGCATCTCGATGAAAAAACTTTTCTGGAAGTTTTTGACGGAGTGCCTCAGTTTGCATTGCCTAAAGAAAAATTATCTATGCCTATTTTAGATTTACTGGCTGTGGAAACTCAGGTATTTCCTTCTAAGGGTGAGGCGCGTAAGATGATACAAGCCAATGGTTTGAGTATAGATAAAGAAAAATTCACCGATATAAACGGAAGCCTGAGTGAAGATTTGCTTATCAATGATAAATATATATTGGTTCAGAAGGGTAAGAAGAACTATTATATCTTGCGATTTGAATAAATGATAGTGGGCAGTAAGTTTATACTTATCGGTATTGTGAAAGAATCGCTTATGCCTTAGCAACGCTACATGAAACATAGGGAGGAATTTATGGAAGAAGTTAGCAAAAGAGTACAGAAGGTGCAGCGCGAAGTGCAGAGGCACCTGGCCGAAATAATCCGCAGCAAGGGTATGGCCTTTTTTGATGGGGCTCTGGTAACTGTCAGCGAGGTTAGAATGAGCCCCGATCTCTCATACGCCAAGGTTTATATCAGTTGTTTCCCTTCCGAAAAACGAGTGGCGATAATGCAGATTCTCACAGAAAAATCCAAGTCTATACGCGGAGAACTTGGGCATATTGTAGCAAAGCAGTTGAGAATAGTACCGGAGCTTGCATTCTTTGAAGATACTACTCTCGACTATGCACAGCATATAGACTCTGTTCTTGCTCGAGACCCCATAACTCCTTCTGCAGAAGAAAATTCAGAGTCTGGAGAAACTAACGAATAAATAGCAATTTATAAGACCTTATGCGTCTTCCATTCTTTATAGCACGCAGATATCTTTTTTCCAAAGCTCACCGTAATGTGATAAATATAATATCGGCAGTGAGCGCAGTGGCTATAGGGATAGGATGTATGGCGTTGATAATAATTCTTTCTGTGTATAATGGCTTTGATCAGATAGTAGAGTCGTCTTATAACAGCTATATACCGGATTACATAATACTGCCTTCTGGCGGCAAAATAATAGATACGAAAAAACATACTGCAGAACTAACAGATGCCGAGAAAATTTTCAAAACACTTCCGTTTGCCAATGTAAAGGTTTTTGAAGTTCTGGAAGAAACTGTTTATGTGCAGTATGAGGGAGTGCAGTCTTTGGCAAAAATCAAGGGTGTGCCAAAGGGATATGATTCTCTGAAACGCCTTGAATCCAAGATTGTAGAGGGGAAGTTTGCAACTTCTTTTGGAAGTCTGAACAGAGCTGTGGTAGAAGAAAAACTGGCAGTTGCCCTTATGCTTCGCCCACAGTTTTCTTCTTCCCTTGAAATTTATATACCCAGCAGAACAGAAGAAATATCGTTGATAATGCCGGCTAATAGTTTGCTTAGTGAGGAGATACGTCCGGCCGGAATAATAGACTTGTCTGCTCCTGCAGATAACGGATTGATATATGTTCCAGATAGTGTGGCTCGTAATCTTTTGGAATACAGCAGTAACGAATGTTCTAAAATAGAGGTTTATGTAGAAAGTCAAGGTACCGAAGGAGCCAGAAAAAAAACATCGGCCGACAAAGATATAATTAAAAAAATCAGAAAAGTTCTGGGAGATAATTTTATACTCAGAGATCGCTATCA
>ONYJ01000064.1 GCA_900322025.1 uncultured Bacteroidales bacterium
CCTTCTGCACTGAATGTGGGATATTTAAGAGAATCTGCCCCGAAGGATTTTGCATCTACGCTATGTATAAAAGAATGCATTGCGGCATTGCCTTCTTTGTCTGAAGAATTAACATATCTTACAGTAAACAGCATAGGCATGCCTTCTATCTCAACCATTTGCGGCAGGCGTTCATACTCACTGCCCGGATATTCATCCACTACTCCCGTTTTATGATCTATGTAACATATAGAAAAAACGGAATGCTGGCTCCAGCGTGGGTCTGTTGTATATTCGCTCCAGTATATTTTGCCATCGTAATAAGAAGACGGATCAAAGTCGTAATTAAACGGACGTATCAACTTTTCTTTCCAAACAGGAGAAGACTTGGAGGTGGAATCTAAAGAGATAAGCACAAAGTACCCCGGCGTGGCATACCCCTGCACCAAGGCAACAACCGAATCTTTTCCCACCGCCTCTAAGTGCTTGTATTCAGAATAATATCCTTGCCTTACGCCTGTTCTGCCGATAGGGTTGGCTATCATAGATTCAGATGGATTAAGGCCGGATGCCGATATTGCAGTACGCACAGAATCTAAAAGAGCCACCATTCTGCTATTGGTATTAAGCCTATGGAACTGCTGCAAAAGACTGTCTCTTATATACTCTCTATGAGTATGACCGCTATACTTCTTGAAGGCAGAGGCCACCACATTAAAATTCAAGAAATGATTAGCCTCATAGTTCAGAATTTTGTGAGCAAGATCTGCATCTTTACTACGATAACGAGCTATAGAATTTATCATATAACCCACATCGTATGCACTTGGAGAAAAGGCTTTTACAGAGCCAAACCTCCAACGGTCCCAACTCCTGTTCTTACCATAGAAATAGTTGTCGGAAGAAGCCGAGCTATCAGAAACATTTTCCGGAATTATAGTTCTGAGGCTATTGTTAAGGAAGAAACCACTTCTGCCACGCCCTCCCTTAGTCATCTGAGTTTCTGCCACAACAGCATCTCCTTCCAAAAACCATTTAGAAGGATATATCCCAGAGGCTCCCCCTATTACCTGATCTCCAAAGAGCCAATACAAAACCTTAAAAAAGCCTCTATTAAAATGCGCTATTTGCCACGCATGCCTTCCTTCGTGAGTTGTAAGAGATAAATCCCATGGTTCTGTAGATATAAAATCCAAGGATGGGGTTGCATAAAAATCTATCTGCCGCGGAGCCCATACAGTAAATCCGTTGCTTGCAGAATTAAATGTATGCAAAACCATAGGAAATTTTTTAGGAAGACCATAGTTGTATCTTACTGAGTCTGCATATATACCATAAGCCAGCTCCATCTTCCTAAGATAACTCTTAGCAAGTTTTGCCTCCTGAAAATTATCGGGATAAATAATCTGAAAATTGGGGCTGGACATGGTACGCCACCTAATGGTAGATTTTTCGCTACCTATATCGTAATACTGCCCAAAAGAAGATGCCGACAGAAACAGCTGAACAAGAGTCAGTATCAGAAATTTTATTCTATTCTTTTTCATTTACAAGCGCTATTTTTCGCGCCAAAAATAATAGTTTTTGTTTTTATTACTCAAGTATTACATCTATTTTTGCACCGATGAATATAGCAATGTCTATACTGAAACTATTAGGCTCTTTAGCCTTGTTCCTTTTTGGAATGAGTCTGATGAGCGAGAACCTGCAAAAAGTAGCAGGAGACAAACTGAGAAGTTTTTTGGCCATGATGACCTCCAACGCTTTCAAGAGGGTGCTCACCGGCCTTACCGTAACGGCTTGTATCCAATCTTCTGCGGCCACAACTCTGATGGTTGTGAGCTTTGTGAATGCAGGTCTTCTCACTTTGGCGCAATCTGTAGGGGTTATTATGGGTGCCAATATCGGCACTACTGTTTCTGCTTGGCTTTTTGCGTTGATAGGTTTTTCCGGAGGGGTGGCAACCATTGCAGTTCCTCTTATTGCAGCAGGATTTGTTATCACTATGGGAAAGAGCAAAAAGCGAAAGTCTCTTGGCCTCATGGTTATGGGATTCGCTATTATGTTCTTAGGGCTCAGTATGGTGCAAACTTCTGTAGATCCTGTCATCTTGGAAAAAACCAAGGAACTCATAAACGGGTGGAGCAGATTTGGTTTCTGGAGTGTATTGCTCTGTGTTCTCATAGGAACTGCCATTACCATTATGCTACAGTCTTCTGCGGCCACAATGGCACTTACCCTTATGATGTGTTCCAACGGTCTTAACTTTGAACTTGGAGCGGCTTTGGTTCTGGGAGAAAACATAGGCACAACACTTACTGCCAACATGGCTGCCTCTGTAGCCAACATTTCGGCAAGAAGGGCTGCGGCCGGACATGCTTTCTTCAATCTGTTTGGCGTATTATGGGTACTACTTCTCTACCATCCTTTCCTTTGGGTGGTTTCTAGGATAATAATGGCCGTTGGGTTGGATAATCCTTTAGCTTCCGGAGCTTCCACCTTCTCTATACTTTGCTCCATAGCAATGGTTCATACCTTGTTTAATATAAGCAATACCTGCATACTCGTTGGCTTTACAAACAAGATAGTAAAGTTTGTTACCAGAATACTCCCCGGCAAAGCGGAAGAAGAGCAATACAGGCTGCAATACATACACGCCGGGCCACTATCTACAGCCGAACTTTCTCTTGGACAGGCCAAAGGAGAAATTCTGCACTTTTTGCAAATATGCAGAGAGCAATACGAGCTGGCGAGAGAAAGCATAAATACAACAGACCCGGAAAAGTTCGATCAGCTATATCATAAATTAGAACGCTATGAAGAAATTACAGACAAGATAGAGTTTGATATTGCTAAGTACCTCAACGAACTTTCCGAATGGGATTTATCAGAAGAATCTGCCAGAAGAATACAAGCCATGTTTAAGGTTATAAGTGAGTTAGAGAGCATTGGAGACAGCGGCTTCAATTTTGGAAGAATACTTCAAAGACGCAATATCCACAACGCTTCTTTCAGTCAAGACATGATTACTCGTTTAGGCTTCATGATGGATTTGCTGTTCAAGGGTTTTGATGTAATGCAAAAAAATATAGAACTAGGCTACGAAAATATTACCGATATATCCAACGCCCAAGATGTGGAGCAAGAAATCAACGAATACCGTAACAATCTGAAAGAAGAACACTTACTTAATTTGGAAAACAACACATACAATTATTTAACAGGAGTTTACTACATGGATATGATTAACGAGTGTGAACATGTAGGAGACTTTATGATAAACATTTCAGAAGCTATAATTGAAATAAAGTAATCAGACTATTACTTCTCCCGAATCTGCTTCCGCCACAATATACTATGAAAAGCCGCATCAAAACGCCACCTTTATGCCGGTCAAAGCTTTTAGAATACGCCCAAGCGAAGCATCTTTTACAATAACCTTCTTTTCTGCATCTAAAAGATATAAGCTTGGCGAAGCCCTAATTGTATAGATAGTTCCGTTATTGAGCTCTCCTTCTTTGGAGTAGGCATATATCCAGTCGGCAGGATAGTCTGTGCGTTTTTCGCTCCATAAAATACTCTTGTCGCTTGGCGATACCGCCAAAACTTTCAACACTCCCATTCCCACAAGGTTCAATATCACATCTGAACTCTTCATCTGCTCTAAAGCTTGACGGCAGTTAGAGCAATCCGGCTCGTTGAAGAATATAAGAAGATACTCCGATTTGATTGAATGCATATTAGCAGAGCCCCTGCTTGTTACATACACAAAATCTGCAGCTATGCTTCCCACTCTGTTTTTATTACAGATTTCCAACTGATATCTGTAAGATTCTTTTACTTTAGACGGTATTGCAGAACATCTTTGTATTCCTTCAAGCACAGGAAGATACAATTCATCATTCATCATAGGCGAATGTGCGTCAAACAAAGTTTTTTCTGCACACTGCACAAATTCTCCAAAGAACGGTGAGTAGCCATCTTCCGCCATTTTCACTCCTTCCCCTACAACCTTTGTAATACAAGCCTTTGCAAGACTATCTTCTACAGCACCTAATGCAGCTATATAACCATGAAAAGACTCTTGAAATATTTTACGGCTGACTCCGAGAATTACCGTATCTGCGGCAGGGCTTAGCCTAAGCAGACGATCCACACTCAGAAAATTATCCCAGTAATGTTCAGCTGCATACTCGGCTGCCAACCTGTTATCTGATGCTATTAGGGCAGGAATCTTTACAAAAGGAAAAACATTTGTCTGATATGGAACGCCGCCGTTCCTTGTGGAATTGTTGCAACTAAGCAGGACAAACATTGTCGCAATTATAGCAACAAAAGATTTCATAAAACTTGGATTTGTTGAGATACCAGGACTCGAACCTGGACAAACAGAACCAAAATCTGTTGTGCTACCATTACACCATATCTCAATATTCTGCAGAACAAAATATCTTAAATTCTGCTGCAGGGGGCAAAGGTAATAAAAAAAAATTTCTATTAGTAACTCCAACCTCCGGCTATGTTGTCTCGCCCTATTGCCGTGCAATTTTTACCAATTGCCTTATTACCCGAACCGGCTATGTAGTTATAGTTGCCAAGAGCAACATTGCCAAAGCCATGTCCCCACCCGCCTCCGATGGCTATATTAGGAGAAGAATAGCGTATAACATTGCCATAGCCTATATTATAGTTTAACTCAGTTGTTCCGCCTTCTGCACCACTCTGCTGAGTTATCCTAACTACTGTGGTATTTAGAGATACAGGCTGAGAGACAAGTACATATACAGTTCTGCTACCAGACGAAAGAGCATCTACCGTAAAACCTATATTATTGAAGTTAGAACCGGCATTTATGGCATCGAGTAAAGCCTGCCCTGCTGAATAGCTGCCTGAGATATTCATAGAACCGCCAACTCCGGAAGTGGCATCAAAATGTATCCAACTCGGAGGAGTTTGGGTATAATTGCTGCCATCTGAAGAAAAACTCAGAATCCAGGAGGCTGTATTATGATAAGTGAAAGAATACAACCCACCGCTGTTAGTCATATTTGTTCTGCAACAAACTATTTTCAGATTTCCACTACCTCCAGACAAAGAGAACTGAGTTGGATAGCAGCCTACTGTCAGAGTTCCGCTTTCTGCATCTGCAGCTCCGGAATCAGACCAATCAAAACTATCTTTTACAGGCCGCACCGGCAACCCATAGCCCTTAGCATCAGTACTATATGCTGTATTAATATTAGTCTCAGAAAAACACAAGTCAAAAATAGTACTAATATTACTGGGAGTGGCAGACGGATAATAGGCCCAACTCCCTATTGCTACCAAGTTACCGTTTCCTATATTTCTATACCCACTTGCTCTATAGAAAATCGTTTTGTCGCCCCCGTTGATTCCATTGTAGAAATACCAACCGTTATCCCAAGCAGAAGCATTAATAGTTGAGTAGGTTGTTACTGTATTTATCCATGCGTTTGATGGAGGCATACAGAACCCGGTTGGAGATGGATCATAAACAGTCTTGATTGTTGGATTATCAGTTTCTACGGTTAGAGTATTGTTGGCACTCCACAAGTTTAAATATTTATTATCCATCGTAGCACTGCTATTAAACTTGTGCGGATTTTGAATATATGATGATATGTTGGTACCTAAGTTCTGAATACCCCATACCGCAGGATAGTGTGCATGATCGGCTGGAGAAGCCAACGAGCCATTGTATGGAAGTTGAGGGTCTTTTCTGCCCCACTGATAGAACGGAGAATAGCCGTCTCCTACATTTATCCAGCCCAAATCTACAGGCATAAAATAATAAGTTCTACCGCCCTGCCCCAACACATCTATCGGAGTTAGGTCTTGATCTGTAACCCATATATGCCAGCTCCACATAATTGTTCCCGATGAGTTCTTTACCGCTATAACAGCATTGCCTTTTTTCAAAGGAGAATCGGAGACTTTGAAAGTTACATATTTACGCTGAGTTCCTGCCACATCTACATCCCTAAGAGCTACTCCTGTTACCATATTCTCATTGTCTTGCCATACAATAGAAGCTGAGGATATTTGGTATTTAGATTCTATCCAAGGATCTTGGCTGTCGTTTCCTGTATAGATGGCTGCACCCGCATGGTCTAAGAAGTTTGTAAGGACATTCGCATTTGAACTTATTGTTGAGCGATAGGCATTAACATTGGTAGTTCCCTCCTTGATGGCATTTCCATATACGCAAGGTAGCATATACTCCCCCTTCTGGCTTACAACATAGCAGTTTGCGGTATTCATGGCAGAAGGATTGCCGTGTATATCTTGCTTAGAAAGATCTGTAGGCAGCGGAGCCGGCACAAACCTCACAAGACGCACAGGATGAGCACTGGCTCTAACATCTGAAACATTCATGCTTGTAACTTGTGCACTACTTGTATAGTGCTCTGAGAGAGTAGAAAGCATGCGTACTAAGAAGTTGGCTCCTTCTGGCGTAGAACTCCAGTAGAGGTAACTATGAGGGTTTGCATTCATGCTCACATTAACGGAGGCGTTGTTGCGATAACCCGCTATTGGCAAAAATACAGCTCCCGCCTCTTCCATAGAAGCCCAAGAAGAAGCATCATAAACATTGGCAGTATAAACACTTGCGCTCGCCGAAAAAGTACACCCTTGTGGCAGAACCCAATCATCCGGAAGCAGTATAAGCCCTCTTACCCCACATACTGTACCCAAAGAACGCAAGTTTGCACAATTATTACGCCCGGTAACAACATACCTCCAATGGCTTTCCGTAGGAGTAAACCAGTATGAGCCCAGAGTGGTGCTCAGTAAAGGATTTGTTCCCCATTCCACATATGCTCCATCTATAAAATCGTTCCAAACATTGGCATTGTTTTCTGTGCATAAACCCCAGCGTACTCCTGTGCCAAAAGTAGGCTCTATGCTCCATGTAAACAAATCCATATAGTCTTTATTGGCCGAAGTGAATCCGTTGGTGTAATCAAAGTTTGAGCCTATAATCTCATATTGGTGCGGAGCAAAACGCCAAGCGGCTGCACTTCCCGGTGCATTAGGCATTGCCTGCAGATTACCCGGAGAAAAATATACCTTATCCGAAGCAGAAACACTGAAGGCACGCTCCGTATATTTACTCGGCACATCTATTGTCTGAGGAACGGATACATTTGTGATTGTAAGTTTACCTGCGGCTGGAAGTTCCAAGAACTGTCCGTTTTTATTCAGTTTAAGACTGCGCTTAACGGCATTCCCGTCTATGACCATATCCAATTCTATAGTAAGCTCATCGGCAGATGTTATTTCTCTTGGAGCTGAAAGCATTACAAAGCACAGAGGTTCTGTGGCAGAAAGCGATACTCCGGATGTTATATCTGCACCGTTTTGGTCTTTGAAAGACAATTCCACACTTTCAGAGAAATTAGAAGCAACCACTCCGGAATAAGAATCATCTAAACCTGCCTCTGTCAGTTTTCCGGAAGCTATATCTGAAGCATTGCTCGAAACAGTAAACAGATATTTGGTGCCGGAAAGATATTTTCCTCCGTTTTCCTTGATATGCAATACGACCCTTTTTAACTTCATATCAGCCTCTCCATCTTTTACAAGCCTGAATTCATAGGCATTGAAAAGTGGTGTAAAACTGAGGTTTACGGTACCTGCATCAGATGCAGACACTGCAGCTCCCATATAAGCATAACTCATATCCGGTTCATACACCATAGAAGTAGCCGAAGCTCTTACAGCATACTGATGAGGCGGTATAATAGCATCCCTTGCCGAGCTATTGGAAACGCCGTATTTCACCCCTTCTATAAAAGATTCAGACATTGAAGAAGTAATACTGCTGCTACTCGGATAAACTGCTACAAAGCGATGCGTTAAAGAAGCATTACCCCACAACAAAGAGTTATTGCCTGCCACAGCCTCTATTGTAGCCGTGCTTTTGTGTGTGGAAGAGGGTTTTACATCGTTTATCTTATAATCGGCAAATTTACTCCCTGAGGCAGTAGATGCATTGTCGCTGAATATTGTTATTATATCTCCCGTAACCCAATCAAGGCGTTCATATACTTTACCCCCACTCGGATAAGTATTGCCACCATAGTGGGTGTTACTGCTTATCTGCATAGGAGACAGTTCATAATCATTGTCTTTACACAAGGAAAAGCCACTTACCACATACTCTGTGGCAGATAAAGACTTTGAGGCAGGCTCCGGTTGAGCAGAAGATATTGAAAAAGAAATCTTTGTGCCTTCATTAATGGAAAGCTTATCTCCGTCTGAGCTGGCGGAAGAACAGCCAAAAAACAAACAGGCTACGGCGATAGGTACAATATAGTTTAAAGGATTCCGCATAGTAAAACACATATCTGTATATTTTGGCAAAGATATATATTTATATGAAGCGATGTTCTCATACCAAGGCAAATTCTAAACAGATATGTATATTTTTGATTAGAAATATTTTGTCTGCCTCGGATTTATGGCAGACAAGTTACCGCTTGCTCGCAAAAAAGTCTTTCATAGCCTGCATACATTCTTTCTCTAACACTCCGCCATTAACTTCTGTTTTAGGATGATACAACGATGGCGCATACATAGAACTACCGCGCTTGAGATCTTTGCAGCCATACACAACACGGCTTATCTGAGCCCAGTTTAGAGCAGCGGCGCACATAGGGCATGGCTCTACCGTAACATACAAAGTGCATCTCTTCAGGTATTTACCTCCTAAATAAGCTGTTGCACTTGTAATTGCCTGCATTTCTGCATGAGCGGTAGGATCTTTAAGAGTTTCTGTCAGATTATGAGCACGAGCTATTACCTCACCTCCTTCGTCTGTAACAATAACGCAACCAACAGGCACCTCGCCTTCTTCTGCAGCAGCCTGAGCTTCTTTTAAGGCCTGCAGCATACAATCTATATCTATCTTCAACTGTTCTACATTCATATTGTTTTATTACAAAAACGGCATCTCTGTCTTGTGAAACATGCTTCCGGTAGAATTCGAACCAATTCTGTGAAACCTATGTTGTTCCAACTAACATAACAATTGTTAAGTCATCAAACAACAAAAATCTGTCGGTTTTAACAAATATACAAAATTCGTTATACTCTCAAAGTATATTGAACAAATACTGCCCTCAAAACATTGCGCTTCTATTTTGAATTTGTATTGCGTAGGGTTAAAACAAGTGCTCTGTGCGGCTTTCAATTAGGTTTGTCTCTGCTCATTTGACTTATCTAAAAGGTTCACTGCATGGCCAACTGTATCAAACTTGCACAATATATAAAAACTCTGACAAATTGTCAGTATTTAACGGTGGCACACACTTTGCCGTAAAGCCCAAATACCAAACAAACTTATTATAATTTGGTGAAAATGAATTTTTCAAAATAAATTAAAAACATATTACTATGAATATCAAACCTTTAGCAGACAGAGTCTTGATAGAGCCAAAAGAGGCTGAAAAAAAGACTGCCAGCGGAATTATTATCCCAGACAATGCAAAAGAAAAACCTCAAGAAGGAAAAGTTGTTGCTGCCGGCCCTGGAAAAAAAGATGAACCAATGGAGTTGAAAGTTGGAGACATTGTGCTTTATGGCAAATATGCCGGTACAGAAGTTAACGCTCCGGATGGCAAAACCTATATGATTATGCGCCAAAGCGATGTGCTTGCTGTAATTGGGTAATACAAAATCTCGCAATCTAAGAACACTAAACATTTAAGAAAGAAATAAATATTTACAGATATGGCAAAAGAAATTAAATTCAATATGGATGCTCGCTCTCTTATGAAAGAAGGAGCAGATGAATTGGCTAACGCCGTTAAAGTAACCCTTGGTCCTAAGGGACGCAATGTGGTTATCGAGAAAAAGTTTGGAGCACCTCAGATTACAAAAGATGGCGTTACCGTTGCTAAAGAAATTGAGTTAGACGATCAGTTCAAGAATATGGGCGCACAATTGGTAAAAGAGGTTGCGTCTAAAACAAACGACCAAGCTGGAGACGGTACTACAACTGCTACCGTTTTGGCTCAGGCTATAATAAATGTAGGTCTAAAGAATGTTACCGCCGGTGCAAACCCTATGGACCTGAAAAGAGGTATAGACAAGGCTGTTGATGCTGTTGTTGCAAACCTGAAAAAACAGAGCCAAAGTGTTGGTACAGACTATTCTAAAATTGAACAAGTTGGAACTATTTCTGCAAACAATGATGCCGTTATAGGCAAACTTATTGCAGACGCCATGAGCAAAGTAAAGAAAGAAGGCGTAATTACTGTTGAAGAAGCTAAAGGTACAACCACAGAAGTAAAGGTTGTAGAAGGTATGCAGTTCGATCGCGGTTATATATCTCCTTACTTTATGACAAATGCAGATAAGATGGAAGCAGTTTTGGATCAGCCTGCCATTTTGATTACAGATAAGAAGATTTCTACAATGAAAGATCTTCTGCCCGTTCTTGAGCCGCTTGCAAGAGAAGGAAAAGCTTTGTTGATTATAGCAGAAGATGTAGATGGTGAAGCTCTTACCACTCTTGTAGTAAATCGTTTGAGAGGTACTTTAAAGGTAGCTGCCGTAAAAGCTCCCGGCTTTGGAGACAGGAGAAAGGAAATGCTTCAAGACATTGCAACCCTAACAGGTGCAGTAGTTATTTCAGAAGAGAGAGGCTTTACATTGGAGAACGCTACTCCTGATATGCTCGGAAAAGCCGAAAAGATTACAATAGACAAGGAGAACACCACCATTGTAAACGGAGCCGGAGAAAAGAAACAAATAGCAGACCGTGTTGCTCAGATAAAGAAGCAGATAGAAAGCACCACCTCAGACTACGACTGCGAAAAATTAAAGGAAAGACTTGCTAAGCTTGCCGGTGGGGTTGCTGTATTATATGTAGGGGCTGCCTCAGAAGTTGAACTCAAAGAAAAGAAAGACAGAGTAGAAGATGCTCTTAATGCTACAAGAGCTGCGGTAGAAGAAGGTATTATCGCCGGAGGTGGAGTAGCTTATATCCGTGCTATTGAGCAACTGTCTAAACTCAAAGGAGAGAACGACGACGAACAGACCGGTATCAACATCATTGTAAGAGCACTGGAAGAGCCATTGAGAATGATTTGTGAGAATGCTGGAGAAGAAGGCAGTGTAATTATCCAGAAAGTGAAAGAGGGTAAGGCAGACTTTGGCTACAATGCTCGCGATGGTAAATTTGAGAACTTGCTCGCCGGTGGAGTTATAGACCCTACCAAGGTAGCAAGAGTAGCTTTGCAGAATGCAGCTTCTGTTGCAGGAATGTTCTTAACTACAGAATGTGTTATTGCAGATAAGAAAGAAGAGAACCCTGCTCCAATGCCTCCTATGGGTGGCGGTGGAATGGGTGGCATGATGTAATCTGCATTACACTTATTC
>ONYJ01000095.1 GCA_900322025.1 uncultured Bacteroidales bacterium
AAAAACGAAGAAGAATTAGACTATCTCAACCAAGCCCTGATTGAATATATTGTAAAACTTTCTGCGGAAAATGGTATGAGCGAAAAAGACATACGATACCTATCTACCACTCATAGGTCTGTAAGAGATCTTGAAAGAATTGGAGACTACGCAGAAAATATAGTTGAGCATGCAAAAGTGCTGCAAAGCGCTTCTCAAACATTCTCAAAAGAAGCAAGGCAAGAAATATCAGAGTTGAAAGATAAACTCAACAGCTTATATACCAAAGCCATTGAGGCCTATACAAACGAAAACTTTGATGCCTTGGCAGAAGCCAATGTAATAGAAGAAGAAATAGACGATCTTACAGAAAAAATGGAAGAGAATCATGTAAGCCGTCTTTCAGAAGGAGTATGTTCGCCCGTTTCCGGTGCGCAATATCTATCCTTCTCGTCTGAAGCAGAAAGAATTGCAGACCACCTGATAAATGTAGCTAAAACCATCAGGGCGCTCACACAATCCTAAACGATCTTAGTCTAAATTGCCTTTTAGCAGGGAAAATGTATAACTGAAAAACTCCCGCGGAGAACACCGCAAAGAAAAAGGAGTGTTGCGTAAAAAACGATAGAAAGTGTCTATTTTACGCTTGCCTGAAAATTTAGAAGTAGCTGTTTTCTTGCGACTTATGTTATAAAAACCGAAATTGCCGCCAGAAAACACTATGCGCTCAAAAGAAGAAAGTAGTTTGCGTATTTTTTTCGGTAAAGGCTGTCCGGCGTTTACGCTGCCCGAAAACATAGCGGTATCTAAACCAAAATAACGGCTTATAAAAGCAAGTAGAACCTTGTTCCATGTTGCCACATGCGCTGCTTGGAAATACTCCTCCAATTTCACAGAGTTATAGGTGCAGTTAGATTCTGCCGAGTTGCCTGTAAAAGCCTTCAAACACACAACCATATCGCAAATCTGCCTAAGCCCCACACCAGGGCCCATGGCATGTTTCAGTATATGAGAAGAAAGCATAAGCAATACAGCCTCAGTCGATGGCACCGGTGGAAGTTTCTCTAACCTTACATGCAAATCAAAGTAATAAGGATGAATATCTATACCAGGGCCTGAGTTACTAAAAAAACTGTGGTCTGGCCTACGCTGTGGAGCATAACCCTTCTCCTTAAAAAAAGAAACAGCCATCTGAAACTCAGACGGCTGAAAATATATATCAATATCTCCGCAAACCCTCAGATATGGTTCGGGATAGTATTTGGCAACTTCATGCCCCTTCATAAAAACCGGAGCTAATGAAGCACCTTTTAGTTCGCTAACCAACTTTTCTGTAAAGGCTGCTACCTTGCGGCTATACCTCTCTATTCTCTCCGCCTCCATCATAAGCTTTAGGCTTATATTATCCGGCGGACACAGGTCAGAAGGTAATTTTTTTACGGCAGCATAAACAAGCCCCGTAACAGTGTGAGCTGCAGCCAAATCTAATATATTTCTCCAATCTTCCGCATCGAGAGAAAATATCTGCTTGTCATTTGCAGCCTCGGCAGAACAATTCAGAGCAATTCTAAGGAGTGCTAGAAGCTTATGTTCAGTATCATTCCCAACAACTCTACTCATCACTCAGTCAATAATGCATCTACTTTATCAAGCCATATTGGAACCACATTTCAAGAGTATGCTCCACCTCCTCCTTTGCTCTATCAAGATCTATCTTATACTCATTCACTACAGCATTGGCCAATGCATCTGCATCAAAAACCTCCAATCGCTGAGCTGTTTGAAAGAGAAAAGCAAAACTCGCATTCACCTCCAAGGCAAACGGTTTTTGCCCATCTTTCGGATAAACCATTACAAGAAATTTACCCTTTAACTCGCGCAAAGAGCAATCCTCAAACAATCTATATTGTTTAGCAATCATATTTGCTTATTAAACGTATAAAAAAGTCTTGGCAGAAACCCTAAAGCCGCATTTACACATAAACTCTCTTAACGGCTCCTAATAGTTTTCTGCTGCTTTTAATTATGCCTTACCCCTAAAAAGCAAGCCATAGTAAAGTTTACTTACGGCAAAGCAATACAACCAAACCAAAGGATAAAGATGCAGTTGAGCAAACTTCTGCACAAGGCGTGTGCGCAATGGCTGAATCTTATTCTGCCCTATATACTTACCCGAATCCGGAAACCATTTATGCCAAAGCTTATACTGGCTATACTTGCCTGTAAACAAAAACGGCAGTTTTACATTAAGCTTAAAGAACTCCACATACTTCTCAATATCGGCCACTTGCCAATTCTTCAACCAAGCCAACACACGCTCCGTATTGTACAATGTATCATCGAGATGCCTCTGAGAGAAAGTACTCGTTAAAGCACTTGCATTAGTTTTAATGTAATGATATAGGGCTTTAGGCAAGTATGCAACTCTCTCAGACAAAGTACCCAGCATAATCATTGTCATATCTTCGCCCATAGAATGCCCCGAAGGAAAGCGCACCCCACCGTTACCGATACTTCCGCCTACACTACCGCTATCGGTACTACTGCTACCGCCGATATTAGCAGTATTACTGCTACCACCATCTGTGCTGCCGATGCTATCGCCAACACTACCGGTGCTGCCATTGCCTACGCTACTTCTGCCTTCATATAAGCTCCTCTTTACAAGTTTATTCCAAACGTTATATTTCAGCATTCCGGCAAGAAATCCCTCCTTAACCATACGCTCAGAATCTGAGTAGGCCGGATTAGCCATATATCTTTTGGTAGAGCCAAAGTCGAGATAATAATCGCAATACACATAATCTGCACCGGTTTCCTGTGCCAGATTATACATATCTTCCAACATGGTAAGCTCAAGAAAATCATCTGAATCGCAATGGAAAATATAATCTCCAACAGCTTGCTCCAAACCGGTATTCCTCGCCGCCGGCAAACCTTTATTCTCAGAATGCCTTAAAATTTTCACATCCCTATTATATTCAGAAACAACCCGTTGTATTATATCACCACTCTCATCAGGAGATTTATCATCTACAAATATAAACTCCACCTCCTGCAAGGTCTGCTCCATCAAAGACCTTGTACACCTCTCCACAAAAGGCGCAACCTTATAAAACGGAATAATAACAGAGACTTTCATTGGTTAAGGTACAAGGTTGTTAGGATACTCCTTAATTATTCTATCTATTAACAATGATGCTACATTCTCAGCCTCTGATAGTGAAACACATTTTGGAAGTTCCACATTAAAACGCTCTTTCACTTTGGCTATCAGCTCATCGGTGTAAATCAGATCGCCACCATCAACATTCTCTATACCATCACAATAGATAGACTCACGATTTACTCGCTTCATATCCTCTATAGAGAAATTCGGAGCCATATAACTCCTAACATATTCACCGGTGCCATCTATTATGAACGGATATCCACCAATCTGCCCTACAACTCCCGGAGTATGTATTTTAATGACCTCCTTATTACGAATGGCTGTCAAGATACTATAAATGATGTCAAAGTTGCTGGAAGCGTTCATCATATTGCGTTTCTGATCGGTAGGCATAGGAATAGCACATGCTTTATAAACTTCCTCGTGGTTAATATCAATTTCTTTACCCTGATACTTAATACTTAATAAGAGCTTTACGCCTTCCGTATGCCCTTCCTTGCTTATTACTACATCATGGAAATGGCTGGCAACAAGAGTAATATCAATATCGTTCAGATTTTCTATTCCTAACTTATCCGACACAAAAAACTTCATACGCGGAATAAGGTGATTTAAGTTACCACTGCCAAAATCAAAAGATTGCATTCCTGCACTCTTTAACCAAGGAATTACAGCATCGGAATACGATGTATTTATACTAATGGCTGTACACTCGGCTTTTGCGTATGCTTCCATTATATTCTTGCCAAGCAATACAGACATCGGTGCCCAAATGCCATAAGCACGAAGATTAGACCAAGAAATGGTACCATATTTTAATCCGGCATACAAACGGCTACTGTTGACAATAAAGTCTGTCTGAATCTTCTTGAGAACGGCTGCTATAGAAGCATGATCCCTGAAATCACAACCACCTTCAATAACAATCTCACTCCTCATCTGCCTGCGAAGAGTTGCCGCTGTACGGATTATATTCACATCTTGCTGCATCTTTTCGGCATTACGCCCCACAACAACCAACTTCAACTGAGAATCTGCCAATGATACAAGATAATCGAGCAAATAACACCCGACACTCCCCAAGCCAAAGATGGCTACAATAACTTTTTCATTACCCTCTATCTTCTTTTTCAGAAGATTAAGTTTATCGTTCAAATCTATCATACATTGTAACTGTTATTCGCATTTATGAAAATCGCCTAAATCAATGAAGGACACTGGAGCATTGCCACATCGTTTATCTTCAGGTGGGAGTTTCATATAATCGCCATATTTGTATTGTAAATATTCATGCGCATATTTCATTTCCTTTACGGTTCTACCTTCGAATAAGCAGTCAATGGTTTCTGCAAACCATTTTTTGGGCATCCAGTATCTTTGCCTCAAAGGAATTGTATTATACTCAATCCCCGGAGCCGGAAACATCAATCCTCTTACATTATTGCTTGTATGATTATTATTCTTATGTATAATAGCCAAAGACAACATAGAGAAAACAAAATTAGTGGGAATTAAGGACAACAATTTGTACCAGAATTTCAAGAATCCTCTTTCATTCTTCTTTCCAACTTCCGACCAAAGAATTTTTCTAATACAGAAACAATACCAATCTTGCAGAATTTGAAATGGGAGCCACTTTGGAACATCATCAACGGGTAATATATCAATAAAAACACCTGTCTTGTATTTACAATGCTCCTGCCCAGTTCTGATATATGTTGTTCCTACCCTGCGAAGCTTTGCGTATCCCCATCTATACTCATGGTCTGTACTATGATTTTGAAAAAAACAGATTTCTGGGTTTAAATCTGCCATCGCCTGCTTTTTGAATCTTTCGTAGTCTTCACGCATCATTGCAATATCTATGTCATCATCCCATGGTATGAAACCTCCGTGCCTTACCCTTCCTAATTGAGAACCACAACATAAACAATATGGTATGTCATGTAGCCGGCAAACTCTATCAAAT
>ONYJ01000046.1 GCA_900322025.1 uncultured Bacteroidales bacterium
CAGATACGGTCCTAAGCGGAATAGTCGGAAGCACCATGCACAGATAGCTTCCCACCAGTAACAGCACCCGATTGAGCCGGAAGAAGGTGGTGCGCCGCATAACCAGCAGGTAAAAGGCGTAAAACAGACTCAGATAGAGTCCCGCCCGCGCAATATGTAATAAGAAGGATGTCATTGTTTGTTCTTTTCGATTTGGAAAATGAGGTCCTTGAGCTCCTGTAAGTCCATCTTGTCCTCCTCCACAAACTGGGAGACCAGTCTAAGATAAGAGTTGTCATAGTAGCGTGCCACTACCTCCGAAATGGTATCTCCATGGTACTGACGCTCGCTGATCTTCACCTTGTAACGGAAGGAGTTGGCCATGGGCTCCCGTTCAACGAACCCCTTCTCCTCAAGGAACTTTACCAGCGTAGCTACGGTATTGTAATGTGGCTTAGGTTCCGGCAAATAACTGATCAAATCCCTGATAAACAAGGGTTCATGTGCCCAGAAAATGTTCATCAGAGCCTCTTCTTTAGTAGTTAGTTTCTGTTTCATTCCAAATCATTCCTGTGGTTTCTTGATGCAAATATAGTGATTTTTTTTAAACCTCCTAATATTTTTAGGAGTTCTCTTTATTTTTTTAGGAATCCATGCTATATCACAGAAATCTTGATTATGTCGCTTAACGCAAAAAAAGGTTACAGTGCTATAACCTTTTTTATACTTATGAGATTCGAAAGATTATAATTCTTTACGATCTTTCTTAATAGCTCTAAGATTCATATATTTTGCAAAGTAATTCTTATGTAAAGATGGTTATTTTGTTAAACTTGACAAACAGGACGAATGTGTGAGGTCTATTTTTCTGCCATTAGGGTATCAACCTCCGTTTTTAATTTAGGGAGATCGTTTATGACGATTTTCCACATTACATCATCTGTTATGGCTGCATAGTCATGAATTACACGGTTACGCGTGGCGATGATGGCCCTTGCATTAGATATTTCTATTTCCGGATTATTTTTAATAATCTTATTTACTGCCTCACCGATAATTCCGACATTGCGCTCTACAGCACGACGAAGCATCAAGTTCTTTCCATACTCTTCAAACTGGCGAAGGACTAAGTCAAAAATGACTGGATTTCACTAATGGCTGTAGATATATCGTAAAGATGCGCTTTAAGATGCCTGTCCATAGATAATCTGTTTGGTCTCGTCCAACTCCTCCTTGAAATAAGGATTCTTGATGGCGTCGTATTCCACTAGGTCCACATTCCGCTTGAGAAGGTCTTCCAGAGCAAATTTAAAGTTGAAGTAATTCTCTCCATAAACCAATAACGGAAGAGCCTCCTTGTCAAATAAGACGGTGAAATCTATGTCGCTATTTTTATTGAATTTTCCTGTAAGAGCAGAGCCGAACACATATAGCTGTAGCACTTTATGTTTTTCACACAACGCTATAATCTGGGCCATATTCCGTTTAATCAATCTCATGCTCTGCAAAGATACCGTTTTTGACCTAAAAAACAAACAGACCGCTCTCTGCGGCCTGTGCAAAGTAATTCTTATGTACAGATGGAATTTATTCTTGGGATGTATATTTTAGATTGGCTCCCTTGTTCATCTTTAGGCCGAGGCCTGGATCAGAAGAAGGTACAATTTTACCGTCTTCTACTGTGGATGAGTGGAATACATCGTTGGATATAAGCCAGTTACCATCTAAGTCTGTCCATTCGCATACAGGGGCTATCTGAGCACCTGCAGCAATGGCAACAGAGGTTTCAGTCATACAGCCTATCATAAGTTTCATGCCGAGTGCCTGAGCCAAAGAAACCATTTCTCTTGCTTCATGAAGACCGGTGCACTTCATCAGTTTAATGTTAATTCCTGAATAATGCCCGTATAGTTTGCGCACATCGGTTAGCCTTTGGCATGCTTCGTCTGCCATGATAGGGAGTGGGCTTCTTTCTGTAAGCCAGCCGGCTTCGTCTAACATGAGTTTTGGCATAGGTTGCTCTATCATGTTTACATTTTTAGTAGCCAGCCAGTTTATCATATCTAAAGCATAGTGTTTGTTTTTCCAACCTTGGTTGGCATCTATGCATATAGTTGTGTCTGTAACCTCCCGTATGGTGTTAATCATCATCTTGTCTTGCTCTTCTGTTCTGCCGAGCTTAACTTTAATCAAATGTCCTTCGGAGGCAGCCTCTTTAGCCTTTTCTCTAACCACTTCTTTAGTGTCTAAACCAACGGTAAAAGAATTGTACGGACATTTTGTGGCATCAAATCCCCATATTTTCCACCATGGTTGTCCGAGCATCTGACCAACTAAATCGTGAAGTGCTATATCTATAGAAGCCTTTGCTGCACAGTTGTTTGTGGTGATTGCATCCATTTCTTCCATAATTGTGCCAATCATCCACGGATCTTTAAACTTTTTCAGCACCGGCCTGGCCTTCTTCAGATAGTCTATTGCAGAATTTGTTGTTTCTCCAAGATAAGGAGGCATAGCAGCCTCTCCATAACCGGTATATCCATCGTATGTAATTCTGGTAAGTACGATAGGGGTAGTTGAACGAGATGAGTTGGCTATGGTAAACACATGCTTCATCTTAGCTGTAAAAGGGCACCACTCGAGTTCAAGTTCTTTTTTGCCAGAAGGTTTTGAAACTCCTTTTGCTTGTGCAAAAATTTGTGAAGGACTAAAAATAGCGGCTGCTGCAGTAAGCAATCCAGCCCTTTTCAAAAATGTTCTTCTGTTGCTCATCTTGTGTATTTTTTTGAAATTTATCTGTGTCTGAATAAAAGTTGGGCTATTTACTAAGTCCTGAGTTTTTCACGCTTACCACGCCCTTACCTTCGTCTGCAGTTCCAATTATTCGGCGAGCTTTAAGCAGCCTTTTTGCTCCGGTATAATAATCATTTTCTCCCGGAATCATACTGTTAATTCTCACTATGTTAGAGGAATGAATAATCATGCCGTCTCCCATGTATATGGCAACATGAGTAACTCTTTCTTTACGCCCGTTCTCAGCCTTGCGTCCAAAGAACAGAAGGTCTCCCGGTTTAAGGTTAGAGAGAGCGGCCTTTGTGTATGTGCCTTCTACAAATTTGTGAACATCTACACTGTCGCCGGTTTTGCATTGCTGCGATGCATCTCTTCTTAGAACATAGCCGTTGAGGAAATATACGCTCTTTGTTAAGCCGCTGCAATCTACTCCTTTTATGGAAGTTCCGCCCCATACATAAGGGAAGCCGCAAAACTGTTTAGCGGTTTCTACTATATTCTTTTCTGTTGGGTGAGCTTTGCTTATCCATTCGTTGAACCCTATTACATCTGAGTTAGGTACATAACCCGTTCTGCCGTCTGTAACAGAAACTTTTCTCCACGCTCCAACTCTGCCCTCGTCTATCAAAATATTGCCCCACACAAGATCGCTTACAGGAAGGCTGTTTGTATTGCTATTTGTGTAAAGAGTAGAGTATTTTGTGTTTACAAATACTTTAGGCTTGGCAAGATACTCTTCGTATTCAGCTTCTGTCATGGCTGTTATGCTGCGAGTAATTACCCATGCGGTATAGCCTTCCATATTTATGCAACGGTACCAATCGTCTTGTTCTTCTAAAATTCTTACCGGCATGCCCATTAGAGCCTGAGTACCGCTCTCTGCACTAAAACCACCTTCGGAATTAAAGCTTGCGGTGGACATGCAAACAATTCCGTAGGTTTTACCCTTTAAGCGTTCAGAGGGCAACAACTCTATTCTGTTTTCTGCTGTAATACCGGCATTTGCAAGCTGTGATATCAACGCTTCTATGGCAGCCTTTTCTGTTGTAGAACCCATTAGAATGAGCTTACCGCCTTTTTCTACCATAGACACTTGGTATGTTTTGTCTCTTTGGTCTGGAGCATAAGTATTCTCTATTTCTTTATTGATTCTGTTAAAAAGAAAAGTTATTTCTTGGGCATAAACACAGATGTTTATTAAAAGTGCTATAAGCAATAGACAAATTCTCTTCATAGCAATGATTGTTTTATATAGACAAATGTACTAAAAATTATTGTGAGGAAGCACTCCGCAGCACAAATAGCGTTTTGCCGCAACAACCCTCGTTCCCATGCCGACTATATATCAACACCATTGGCATATATGCAGGCGGATAGACAAAAATGCCTACATTTGCAAGAGTATAAAACGCAATAAAAACCAGAACATGCCATGAAAAGAATTTTATCTATTTCTGTGATTTTTATAAAATTGGCTGTATGCTGCAAATCTAACTCCCCAAGTCAGCCTCACCAGTCTGAACAGTCAAAAGATATTCCATCTGCTCATGCAGTTCCTTCTCCGATTCAAACACCGGAAGCAGGTACATTAACAGCTTACTACGCCACCGAAGATTTTGACGATATGGTAGGCACAGGCCAGTTTAAGAAAGGCGAACTAATCTGCGATGACAA
>ONYJ01000060.1 GCA_900322025.1 uncultured Bacteroidales bacterium
GGAAAAAATGGTGAAAATATAGAGGTTTCCTTGCCACAAATCAATGAGCCTATAGCATATAAAGCTTGGTTAGAGATAGCAAAGGTGCAGGGATTGAGCGGCAAATATATCTGTCCTGCCAACAGTACCGTTTCTTATACTGTTGATATGGAGAACAAACAAGTTGATGAGGGCTATATGATTTCTGATGAGGTATTTTGCTACCCTTTGAAAGAAGGAGGAGTTCTTACTATTCACGAGCATATTGAGGCTGCCGAAGGACAGGGTGGAGAATACTGTTTTGATGTATATACTTTCAAGGATGATAAGCTCACAAAGATTGAGAACTTTTTGCCGGTTCCATCAGATGTAAAAGAGTTTTTGGATCTGAATAAATGCAACGGACAAGATGATATTATTACCAGACTAACAGAGCTTTACAACTCTAACCCTAAGGATTTTGTAGAATATTTCTTCTTCCCTGAGGAGCAGATTCTCAAACTCCAGCTCCATCCGCTCTCATACAGCAAGTATGTGGAAGGTTATGATGGGCATCCTGCACGCTGGCTTGAGCAATATTGGGAGATGCGTTACGACTACGGCGAGAACAAAAATATCTATAAATGGAACGGCGAATCGTTTTATAAGGAGTCAAAAAACTAAGCGAGAATAAAATATACTTTAATTAAATCTGACAAACTATGAAAAAATTTTTATTGACTATGATTGCAGCGGCAATTCTGCTGGCAATCAATCCTACTTGGGCACAAGCACAGCCTCAAACTCATAAAAAAGTAAATCTTACTGATAAAGAGATTTATAATGCCATTTGGGCTATGGGACAGATGTACCCAGATGGCTTTACTATAGATATAACCACAATGCGGCAGCCAAAGGAAGGAATTGTGGTATCATACAAAGCAACACAAAACAGCTTCGACCGCAAGAGCATACCTGCCGTAGTTAAGCATGCCCGTGAGCATCACGGCTTTGTGGGAGGATGGTATAATGAGAAAAACGGAAAGTATTATTTTGATTCCAACCGCATTTTTCCAGAAGACAGCCTTGCAGCAGCTGTGCAGTTTGCCAGAGATAACGATCAACATACTGTTTATATTGCCTCTAAGGGCATCAATATCTGGACAAACTATGAGCAGAAAGATACTCGTGTGATTTTAGACTGCGACATGGGCTCCTCTACAGACGATTTGTTTGCTCTTATGATGCTCTATCGCTATATGGATATGAAGCGATGCAATCTTATTGGTGTGATAGTGGACCGCATGGGAAAAGCCAATGCTGATATTGTGGATATTATGAACAATTTCTACGGCTATCCAAATATCCCTATAGGGCTTGAAACTCAGGGTATCCCAAATCCTCATATCTTTATCACTTATCATAATTTACCGTACGCCCGTTCCACAGATGGAGTGCCAATGTTCCGCCGCACAGTAGGAGATAATGGTAGCTACATGGAGGGATATAAGCTATATCGCAAATTGCTTGCACAGTCTCCTGATAAATCGGTTACCATTGCCTCAATAGGCTTTGTAACAACGCTTTCCCGCCTTCTACAATCGGGGCCTGATGAGTATTCTCCGCTAAATGGAGTGGAGCTTGTGCGTAAAAAGGTAAAGGAAATTTATGCTATGGGTGGTGTTTTTGGAGAGGCGGTAGAGCCTGACTACAACTTTAAGGCTGCCATAGATTTCTCTCTCAAATTCTTTGAGTTGTGGCCAAAGGATGTAGATATAGTATTCTCTCCTGGTGAAGTTGGAGATCCTTTAGATTACAGGCCGGAGACTGTTATAGCAGATATGAATTGGACAGATTTGCACCCAATAAAATGGACCTATCAGTTCCTTAACTGCGATACGGGGCAAAAGATGTGGGATCCGCAGGCGGTAATCCACGCCGTTGAGGGCGATGATCTTTACAAGCTCTCCGAGCGCGGATGGGTAACTCTCACTCCAAATGGAGAAACCATCTTTACTGCAGACCCTAATGGCAATGCCCGCTACCAATACCCAGGAGACCCTGTATGGTGCGATCTAGTACTCAAATACATACGCACAATGGCCATCCAGCACTAATTGGGAGCGTTGCTGCTATGCATAGACAGACACTCATATTCAGTAGCTTCCAAAAAAATTTGTATAAAAGAAAAAAGAACGTATATTTGCAGTCCCAAAGCGGATATAAGTCCGCATAGCTGACTCGCTAGCTCAGCTGGTAGAGCACGACACTCTTAATGTTGGGGTCCAGGGTTCGATCCCCTGGCGAGTCACCTAAGAAAGTTGCCAATTGATTAAAAATAGTCAGTTGGCAACTTTTATTTTTATTTGTTTCAATTGCAATAGCAGATTATCACAAGACCAACTATGCCTGAGCATTGGTCGAGAAAAATAAGTTGTATGCTCAGCGAATAAAATTGGTAGGAGTCCACTCTTCGCCTTCTGGTATTCCTGGAGCTGGCTGCCCGCCGGTCTTTTTGAGTAGCCAGGCCAGATTGTTGCCAATGGTACGCATTGTCTGCATTCCTTCCAGGTCTTGTTCGGCTTCTCCCGAATTCATGCCATAGCCTATTCCCCAATAGCTGGCGGTTATAATAGGCATATTGAGCATCTGAAACGGCATATTCATAGTCTCATAAGTAGCTGTAGCACCGCCTCTTCTGCATATTGCTATAGAAGCAGCCGGTTTGCCTTGAATGTTTATGCTATTTGAGAAGAATGCCCTCTGAAGGAGTGCCAGAAGAGCACCGTTTGGTTGGCCATAATAAACAGGTGAACCTATAACAATGGCATCTACAGACTCAAACTTTTTACTTATACGATTGCATATATCATCGTCAAAAGCGCAGCTTCCGGGCTTTTCAAAACACTGGCCACAGGCAATACAGCCCCTAACCGGCTTGTTTTCTATCCAGATAGTTTCAGTTTCTATACCTTGTGCATTAAGTGTCTTAGCCACTTCTGCCAATGCTATGGCGGTATTTCCATTCTTATGGGGGCTACCGTTTATTATCAATGCCTTCATAAAAAACTACTTTAACACTATATAAATTATTCACTTTCACGCAGGATCTTTACAAAAGAGCCGGGCAGTAGTATATTATCTACAAGTAGTGCCACTCTGAATAGCGGAGCTATTTGTTCATCTGTAAAACCAGCTATGCCACAGCCTATTCTTGTTACCAAGAATGTTAGATGCGGATGCTGCATGGCATAGGCAATAAATTGATCTACATAAGGTTTAATGGTATCTACACCACCTTGCATTGTAGGAATTGCGTATGTCTGGCCATGATGCCCTACTCCTTCTCCCCAAAC
>ONYJ01000090.1 GCA_900322025.1 uncultured Bacteroidales bacterium
AAAAGCTGCTAAGAAGTAGTCTGCTCACATTCTGTTAAAAGAATTACGGCAGATTCTAAGTCATTAATTATTAAAACATTTCCAAAATGAGAAAAGCAAAGCCTAAAAAGAGGATTCTACTTCCAGATCCAAAGTATCACGATGTAATGGTAACAAGATTCGTGAACAACCTTATGTTGCAGGGGAAGAAGAGTATCGCTTACGCTATTTTTTATGATTCGATTGACATAATCGGCGAGAAGATGAAAGATTCTGACAAGGCTCCTATGGAAATTTGGAAAAAGGCACTTGAGAACATTACCCCACAGATTGAGGTTAAGAGCCGCAGGGTGGGTGGTGCCAACTTCCAGGTTCCAACGGAAGTGCGTCCGGAGAGAAAAATCTCGCTGAGTATGAAGAATATGATTCTTTACGCTCGCAAAAGACCGGGCAAGTCGATGGCCGAAAAATTAGCTGCGGAGATAATGGCAGCATATAATAATGAAGGTGGTGCCTTCAAGAGAAAAGAGGATATGCATAAGATGGCCGAGGCCAACAAGGCATTCGCTCATTTCCGTTTTTAGTGTAAGAAGACAATCTTAACAATGGCAAGAGATCTTAAATACACTAGAAATATCGGCATTATGGCTCACATAGATGCCGGTAAAACAACTACATCTGAAAGAATTCTATTCTACACTGGTAAAACCCACAAGATTGGAGAGGTGCACGATGGTGCCGCTACAATGGATTTTATGGTGCAGGAGCAGGAGAGAGGTATAACCATTACTTCTGCAGCAACAACAGCATTCTGGCACTATAACAATCAGAAATACCAGATTAACCTTATCGACACTCCGGGCCACGTAGATTTTACTGTTGAAGTGGAGCGTTCGCTCAGGGTTTTGGACGGTACAGTTGCAACTTTTTGCGCTGTAGGACGAGTTCAGCCTCAGAGCGAAACGGTTTGGAGACAGGCCGATAAGTACAATGTTCCCAAGATCGCCTATGTAAATAAGATGGACCGTGTAGGTGCAGATTTTATGGGCGTGGTAGATGATATTAAGACCAAGCTCGGAGCCAATGCCGTTCCTATCTGCATTCCCATAGGGTCTGAAGATAAGTTCCAAGGCATTATAGATCTGATAGATATGAAGGCTTACTTCTACGATGCAGACAACAAGGAGCTTGTTAATTTTGAAATAAAAGATATTCCTGCCGAGCTTATGGACGAGGCTTCCGAGTGGCACAACAATCTTTTGGAAGCTGCTGCCGAATTTGATGAGGCCCTGATGCAGAAATATTTTGATGATCCTCAAACTATATCAAAAGAAGAAATCATAGCCGCAATTCGTAAAGGAACAATATCTATGGAGGTAGTTCCTATATGTTGCGGTTCTTCTTTCAAGAACAAAGGAGTTCAGTTCCTTCTGGATGCAATAGCAAGATACCTGCCGAGCCCGTTAGACAAAGGCAATGTAAAAGGTATAAGTCCTAAGAATAATGAAGAGACAGAACGAAAACCTTCTGCTTCTGAACCATTCTGCGGCTTGGTATTCAAAATTGCTACAGACCCATTTGTGGGCAGATTAGCTTATATGAGAGCATATTCGGGTAAGTTAGACTCCGGTTCTTATGTGTTGAATACAAGAAGCGGCAAGAAGGAGAGAGTTGCAAGGCTCTATCAGATGCACTCCAACAAACAGAATCCTATAGATTTTGTAGAGGCCGGAGACATTTGTGCCGTTGTAGGATTTAAAGATCTTCGTACCGGAGATACCGTTTGCGAAGAGAATCATCCTATAGTGTTGGAGTCTATGGTTTTCCCAGATCCAGTTATCGGATTGGCAGTAGAGCCTAAGACTCAAGGAGATCTTGATAAACTCGGAATAGCACTCGGCAAGCTTGCAGAGGAAGATCCTACCTTCACCGTTAAGTCAGATGCAGAAACAGGTCAAACCGTAATAAGCGGTATGGGTGAGCTTCATCTGGAGATTCTTGTAGATCGCTTAAAGAGAGAGTTTGGCGTAGAGATTAACCAAGGTGCACCTCAGGTGAACTATAAGGAGGCTCTTATGCAAACTGTTCAGCACAGAGAAGTCTTCAAGAAGCAAACGGGAGGCCGTGGTAAGTTTGCGGATATTATTGTAGAACTTGGCCCTGCAGATGAGGGAGTTACCGGCTTGCAGTTTGTAGATGAAGTTAAGGGAGGAAACGTTCCTCGCGAATTTATTCCGGCTGTAGAAAAAGGCTTTAAGGCGGCTATGCAGAATGGACCGCTTGCCGGCTATGAGGTAACTTCTATGAAAGTGGTTCTGAAGGATGGCTCTTTCCACCCTGTAGATTCAGATCAGCTTTCATTTGAGATATGCGCTCGCCAAGCCTTCCGCAAGGCTGCAAGGAAGGCAGCGCCGGTAATTATGGAACCTATTATGGCTCTTGAGGTTGTAACACCGGAAGACTATATGGGAGATGTAATAGGCGACCTCAATAAGAGAAGAGGGCAGATAACCAATATGGATTCTCGCGGTGGTGCAAGAATCATAAAAGCAAAAGTTCCGCTGAGCGAGCAGTTTGGTTATGTTACCGTATTGCGTACTCTTTCATCTGGCCGTGCAACAAGCACAATGGAATTCTCTCACTATGCCGAACTTCCTGCAAATCTGTCAAAAGAAATTGTGGAGAAAGCCGGAACAAGACCACTGGATGACGAGGATTAATTATAATAACTGATAATATTTTAAATTAGATAAAATGAGCCAAAAGATTAGAATTAAACTGAAGTCATACGATCATGCGCTGGTAGATAAATCAGCTGCAAGAATCGTTGAGACAGTAAAGGCTACAGGTGCTATTGTGAGCGGCCCTATTCCACTGCCAACTCACAAGAAGATATTTACCGTAAACCGCTCTACCTTTGTTAATAAGAAAGCAAGAGAGCAGTTTGAGCTCAACTCTTTCTGCCGCCTGTTGGATATATACTCATCTTCGTCTAAGACAGTTGATGCCTTGATGAAGCTTGAGCTTCCAAGCGGTGTAGAAGTTGAGATTAAGGTCTGATAATTATAAGTAGCAACAAATGCAGGGTGAACATATTTTTATTTTCTTAAACTTAAATTTGTTTACAGAAACCCAAAAAAAATGTTTATCTTTGCACACAGATAACAAAAGCGGAGGCATAAGCTTCCGCAGAGTTTGGGCCCATAGCTCAGTTGGTTAGAGCACCTGACTCATAATCAGGGGGTCCCAGGATCATGCCCTGGTGGGCCCACAGTTAAAATCAAGCACTTACAGCAATGTAGGTGCTTGTTCTTTTTGCTCCCAACAGTGTATAAATAAAAACAGTTTAACTACTCTTTGCAGGATTGTTTGTTATAATCAGTAGGTTAAAGATTAAGATAAAGTTTGGCGGTAGTGGTTTTTATAAGATGCATATACTTATTTTTTATTTATCTTTGGGCTTCATTTTGTATTTAGGCTATCCATACTATGGAAAAACAAAAACATAATGGCGTAAAATCCACTAAGTTGCGTACATCTTTTAGGGGCGGGCTTTATTATATGTGGTTTAAGGAATTTATCAGATTCCTGTTCAATCATTTTCTTTACAAGAAGGTATATTATATAGGTACAGATAAAATTTTGCCGGAGGGTAAGTCACAGGTAATAGTTTCCGACCACCAGAACTGTCTGGTAGATGCTATTGCCGTAATGCTTTCATTTAAAGGCCCTGGCAGGCGACCTTTCTTCTGGGCAAGGGCAGATATATTTGCAGTTAACAAGTTGCTGGAAAAGTACCTAAGATTTTTGGGACTTATGCCTGCATTCAGAATGGATCATGAGGGCTTAGAAGATGTGGGCAAAAACACAGCTTCTTTTGAAGAGAGCTACCATTTGCTATTGAACGGACAGAGCGTAATGATATTCCCCGAGGCCGGGCATCAGGATAAGCGCTACCTTGGGCATTTTACAACAGGCTATACCACAATGGCTTTCAAAACTGCAGAAGAAGGAAATTGGGAAAAAGAAATTTTTATTTTGCCTGTTGCCAATCATTACACAGATTACTTTGGCATAAGAAGAGAAATGTGTGTAATGTTTAGCGAGCCAATATCTCTCAAGCCTTACTATGAGCTTTATAAAGAAAAGCCAAGAACGGCAATGCGGGAAGTAAACCTGCTTGTGAGGCAGGTTGTTTCGTCTATGATGTTGGATATACAAGATTTAGACAATTACAACAGCATAGATTTTCTAAGAACCAATTATGGGAAAACCTTTGCATTGCTAAAAAAAATGCCTTATAAGATTCTGCCGGAAAAGTTAGAAGCAGAAAAGGCTTTTGTGGCGGCTCTGAGCTCTTTGGAAGAGGATAAGAAAAATGAGGTGTATAGTTTTGCTTCTTCTATCAGGCAGAGGCTGGAAGATTTCAAATTATCTTTTAAGTCTGTAGGTAAGAGAGTTGCTTGGCCGATAACCATACTCAAAATTTTAGCAATGATTGCTTTATTGCCTGTTTGGGTGTTTTCGTTATGGCCAAACTGGCTATTGTACAACATACCGAAAAAGCTGACCAATAGGGTAAAAGACAAGATGCTCTCTTCTTCTTTCTTGTTGGGTTTAAGTGCTGTAATTACCATTCCGCTGTTTGCCATTATTTCTTTTGTAATTGTATGGTGTGTTCTTACTATCTATATGGCAATTGCTTATGTGTTGCTTATGCCTGTTTTGGCATTGTTCTGCTGGTATTATACGGAATGGTGGGAAGGTATAAAACAAGATTTGCGTTTATTAAGGTTTCGTAAGAAACTAAAAATTACTAAATTTGACACCCTAAAACAAGATATAGAAAAATTGGAAGATAGGCTTTGGGCCTTATTCAAGATATGAGAAGACGAGTAGTAATTACGGGCATGGGGATATATTCCTGCCTTGGAAAAACTTTAGAAGAAGTAAGAGATTCTTTGTATGCTGGAAAGAGCGGAATTATTTTCGATCAAGCCAGAAAAGACATGGGCTTTCTCTCTGCCCTTACGGGATATGTAGAAATACCTAATCTTAAAGGTGTTCTGAGCCGTAACCAACGAGTATATATGCCAGAGCAGGCGTTGTTTGCCTATTGCGCTACAGCAGATGCTCTGAAGAATGCTAATATAGACCAAGATTATTTAGACAATCACGAAGTAGGTCTTTTGTATGGCAACGATTCGAGCGCAGAGCCCGTAGTGGCCAGCGTAGATGCAATGCGTGCAAAGAAAGATACCTCTATGATTGGCAGCGGCGGAATTTTCAGAAGTATGAACTCTACCGTTACAATGAATCTTTCCTGTATTTTTAAGCTAAAAGGAATAAACCTTACCGTGTCTGGAGCTTGTGCCAGTGGCTCACATTCTATAGGCTGGGGCGCGATGCTTATACAGAACGGACTTCAGGATATGGTGATTTGCGGTGGCGCACAAGAAGTGAACCTGTAGTCTGTATGCAGTTTTGATGGTATAGGTGCATTTTCAAAGC
>ONYJ01000040.1 GCA_900322025.1 uncultured Bacteroidales bacterium
ATCATTGCATTTAGCAGCAATGTTTTCTATATAGAGATCTTTCTTGTATCCATTGCATACAATCATTATATCTTTATTTATCAGGCCTTCTTCGTAGAGGGAGTCAACTAGGTTAAAATCAAAGGCAGAAGAAGTTTCGAGGTGTATATCGTTTTTGAGAGCTTCTTGGAGCACAAATGCAAAATGAGAGCTTTTTGTGCAGTAGCAGTAGTGATACGCACCCTTGTAATCTACTTTGGCCATAGCCACATTAAACATTCTCTTAGCCCTCTGAATCTGGCTGGATATTTTAGGTAGGTATGTTATTTTCAACGGTGTGCCATATTGGTCTATTACATCCATCATTGGTATATCGTGGAAGAAAAGATTACCGTTTTCTACTCTAAATTCGTCTTGCGGCCAGTCGAATGTTTGCTCAACTAAGTTAATGTACTTGTTCTTCATAATACTATATCCGAGTAAGTTACTTTGGTGTGTTTTTGTTAATTCAGCTTACCTGAATTAGTTTTGCAATGCAAATATATCTAATCTTGGATATATTTATTACTTTTTGAGTAAATTTGAAGCCTACTATGAGGATTTTAGCAAAAATACTTGCCTTATTGCTACTATGCTGCCTGTTTGCCGCTTGCAGCATGACAAGAGTTATTCCAGAGGGGCAGAGTATGCTTAAATCTAATGATATTGTGTTTACCACAAGCAAACCAGACGAATTATCTGATTTGAATAAATACATAAAGCAGACTCCCAACAAAGGTATTTTCGGTTATCAGTTTAGAGTGGCCTTGTACAATACAGGCAAAGGAAGTGGTAAGGGTTGGGATAAAATAGCTGAAAGGGTAGGGAATCCTCCTTTGATTTTCGACCAGGGCTTAATGGATGCCTCTGTGAAAAACATATTGAATCACATGCAATTCAAGGGTTTCTACAACTCAAAAGTAGAAGCAAACTTTGCAACTGCAGACAAAAAAACTAAGGTTGTTTATACTGTAACTCCCGGCAAAAGGTATCTGATAGATTCAATTTCCTATTCGATAGTGGATTCGGAACTGCGTAATTTGGTGGAAGCTAATAAGGAGAATACTCTGATCAAGGTTAGTGATTATCTGTCTGCCGATATGCTCGACAAAGAATCTGAGCGTCTGTCTAAAATATTCAGAAACAATGGATTCTTTGGTTTTGATAAAGGTTTCTTCTTTTTTACCGCCGACACATTGGCTCATAATGGCAAAAGCCACATAGATATAGCCATAAAAGATTATTTAAGAAGCGAGGATGAAGAAGACAGCCGCCCTCATAATATATTTTCTTTTGACAGCGTGTTTGTTACTTCTGTACGCTCTTTTCAGCAAAATAGAAATGTGCGTATAGAAAACGACTCTGCATCTGTCTTCAGAAGAGATTCGTTACTGCGAGTTTGGAGGAATCAGACAGATACTGTTGGGTATAAGAATATCAATATAGTAAAATTTAATCCTGCGGGCGATCTTGTAAGAGAACGCGTATTAAACAGACTAAATCTAATTACCCCTGGCTCTCAATATGACGAAAGCAAGGTTGAAGCTACATATGCCAGATTCTCTTCGTTAAACATGTTTTCCAGCGTAAATATTCAGCAACAGCCATTGGATTCCTCAAAAATCAAGACTACCATAATGTTACAAGCCTCAAACCTCCAAGGCTTCAAACTCAATTTAGAAGGCTCTACGAATGCTAATGGTCTGTTGGGTATTTCTCCGGCAGTTTCTTACTTTCACAAGAATTTGTTTAGGGGTGCAGAACTTCTTACTGTTAGCGTAATGGGCGATTTCCAGTTTAAACCGCGCACAAACATACATTCCACCGAATTGGGTGTGAATGTTACCTTAGACATACCTAAATTTATTTTTGCTCCAGACAAATGGTTTAGATCTAAGAGAATACCTCACACCGAGATAAGTGCCTCCTATAGTTATCAGACCAGACCAGAATATACCAGAAATATAATTTCCGGTAGCTACAATTACACATGGAATGTTCATAATAAGTTGATTATAAAGGCAACCCCCCTCCGAGCCAACATAGTGCGTATCTTTAATATGGATACAACCATATTTTCTCCCTCTGATCCTTATATGAAGTATGCCTATTCAGACCATTTTGATATAGGAGTAGGGGCTAGTTTATACTATGTGTCCGACCCTTCCGTTAAGCCCGTAAACAACTATTTCTACATAAGATATAATCTGGATCTTTCTGGTAATGCACTGAGTTTGTTAAACAAATCGTTAAAACAAAACGAACGGGGCGAATATCTGATATGGAATTCTCCTTATTCTCAGTACTTTAGAACGGAATTATCTGCAGTATATACTTTCAAGTTCGGCAATAATCCAAACAATATGTTGGCTATAAGGGCATTGGGTGGTATAGGTAAGGGATATGGCAACTCCACTACGCTACCTTTGGAAAAGAGGTTCTGGGGAGGAGGAGCTTATGGAATGCGAGGTTGGCAACCGAGAACCTTAGGCCCGGGTTCTGCGCCAAGAGATACATCTTTTACAATCCCAAATCAAACCGGAGAAATCAGACTTGAGGGGAATATAGAATATAGGTTCCCGATATTTTCTATGTTCAATGGGGCCGTTTTTTCCGATCTCGGCAATATCTGGACATTTGACAGAAAAATTTCTTCTTCAAAAGAGATAGACAAAAGGGGAGTGTTCAAGTTCAACAACTTTTACAAACACCTTGCACTTGATTTTGGAGTTGGATTGAGATTAGACCTCAACTTTGCGCTGATAAGGCTGGATTTAGGTTTCAAAACATATAATCCGGCCACATCAAAATGGATAGGGCCAAACAGGTGGCTGCGTCGCGGCAACTACGAATTTAGCTTTGGCATCGGCTATCCTTTCTGATGCTTATTTCTTGAATTTGTATTTTACAAACAACTCTATAGCCTGATACTCGGCCATGCCTAATTTATCAAAAATTACGGCGGTGTTGTGATTTCTCTCCTCTGCTCTCATCCAAAATTCTCTGGCATCGGAGCCCGGGAAAAGGGGATAGTCTTTCTGCGACTGGTGACGGAATATGGCAGCTCTCTTGATTTTCACTTCTTCCGGACTAAGTGGTACAGCCATTTCGGCTTCGGCTACATCCCATTCTTGCCATGCCCCTCTGTACATCCATATTCTGCAGTCTTTGAACCAAGTTTCGTTTTTCAGCTCTTCGCAAGCATAGATTACAGACTGGAAGCAGACTCTATGAGTTCCGTGTGGGTCAGACAAGTCTCCGGCAAGAAAAATCTGGTGCGGTTTTATACGCATTAGAAGTTTTTTTACAATCTCAATATCCTTCTTGCTCAGAGGTTTTTTCTTAACACCTCCGGTTTCATAAAAAGGTAAAGAAAGAAAGTTTACATGGTCGTCTGGAATTCCCAAATAGCGGCAGGCACTGCGTGCTTCGCCTCTTCTGATATAGGTTTTTATTCTGCGAACCATCAGAGGATCTGCTTGGCCCGGATGCTTTTTGCCGAGCTCTTTTTCTACATTTCTGAATAGCTTGTCAGATGCTTTAGAGTCTATTCCAAATATATCTGAACTCTCTCTGATAAAGTCTAAGTATCGTATTACATCGTGGTCAAAAACAGCTATGTTGCCACTTGTTTGATAGGCTAAGTGTATATCGTGGCCTTGTTCCGAAAGTCTGGCCAATGTTCCTCCCATAGATATTACATCATCGTCTGGGTGTGGCGAGAATACAATAACCCTCTTAGGATAGGGCAGAGCTCTTTCGGGGCGAGTAGAATCGTCTGTATTTGGCTTTCCACCCGGCCAACCGCTTATTATATGCTGTAAATCGTTGAAAACTTTAATGTTGATAGCACTTGCAGGCCCTTTTTCTGTTACTAAGTCTGCTATGCCGTTATCGTTGTAATCTCTGTCTGTAAGCTTTAAGA
>ONYJ01000092.1 GCA_900322025.1 uncultured Bacteroidales bacterium
GCATCAGACTGGTAAGCAGTTGATTCTTACTTCCGATGTGGCTCCGGGAAGTTTGCAGGGTATCCCTACAAGATTGTTGCAACGCTTTAAGTGGGGACTTTCTGCAGAACTTCTACCGCCCGACTATGAAACAAGGATGAAGATTTTTAGGGCCAAGAGTGCTAATGAGGGTATAGTTCTGCCGGATGAGGTTGTGGATTATCTTGCATCTAAGGTAACCGGCAGTGTTCGAGAACTGGAGGGTACTATTCTTACTTTATTGGCTCACTCTACTTTAAATAAGGAGAGTATAACCTTAGAATCAGCCAAAAAAGTTACTCAGCAGATTATAGATGTAGATTCTACAGAAATATCTCTGGAGAAGATTCGTAATACTGTATGCGACTACTTCAAGATAACACCGGATTTAATAGTTTCCAAAACCCGTAAAAGAGAAATAGTGCAGGCTCGCCAGATTACCATGTACTTGGTTCGTAACCTAACTAAGGCCTCTTTGGCTTCTATAGGCAGTCAGATGGGCGGAAAAGACCACGCAACAGTTTTGCATGCTTGCAGCACGGTGTCGGATTTGATAGATACCGACAGGAATATACGCAAGTATGTAGCCGATTTGGAGCGCCAACTTAAACCAGGTAACTAATTCTACTCGATATTTTAATCATCAAAATACTTTTAATATGGACAGCAATAAAGTTCTTGATATTTTCAAGGAGATTACCACTGTTCCGCGCGAGAGTGGCCGCGAGGAGAAGATAATTAAATGGCTTTTAGATTTTGCCAAGAAGCATAAATTGCAGGCCAAAAAAGATAAAGTGGGTAATGTTCTTATTACCAAGAATGCAGATGCCGGTATGGAAAAGGTTCCTACCATAGTAATGCAGAGCCATTCCGATATGGTGTGTGAGAAAAATCCGGGAGTAAAGCATGATTTTGAGAAGGACGCCATAAAGTATTGTGTAGAAGATGGTTGGATGATTGCAAAGGAAACTACTTTAGGTGCAGATTGTGGTATAGGAATGGCTGCCCAACTTGCAGCTTTAGTAGACCCTAAAATGAAAACAGGAAAACTTGAAGCTCTTTTTACAGTTTCTGAAGAAACCGGTTTGGACGGCGCAGCTGCTTTAGAACCGGGCTTTGTAACAGGCAAGATTCTTCTTAATCTCGATTCTGAAGAAGAAGGCGAGCTTTGTATAGGTTGCAATGGAGGTATAGATACAACAGTTGTATTTAATTATACTCCGCAGCCGCAAACAAAAGAGTTCTTGAAATACAAAGTAAGGGTATTCGGGGGCCGTGGAGGGCATAGCGGCGATGATATAAATAAGAATCGTATGAATGCTAATCAGGTTCTTGTACGCTTCTTATATAAGGTAATGGACAAGCATCGCATAGAAGTTTATGAATTAGACGGAGGTAATAAGCGTAATGCAATACCAAGGGAGGCTTATGCTTTATTTGGTTTTCCAAAGAATGCAAAATCGTCTATATCAAAGATTTTTGAGCAAGTTAGGGAGGAGGTTAAGGCTGAGTATGCCATTCCGGATTCTAATGTAGATATGGAACTTGTGGCGATAGAGTGTACACATAAAGCTATAGACGAAAACACTGCTGCTGCATTGATTTATGCCGGCGTTGCATGTCCGCATGGGGCCTATAAAATTAGCGATACAATACCCGGGCTGATAGAAATCTCCACAAATTTTGCTTCTATAAAAATGAAGCCGGGGCATAAGATTATGATAGGTTCGAGCCAGAGGAGTGCTATTGTAAGCGAGAGGCGTTGGATGGCCCAGCAAATGGAGGCATGTTGGGCTTTGGCAGGTGCTAAGGTTACTCATGAGGGAGAGTATCCGGGTTGGATTCCTAAATTAGATTCTCAAATTTTAGAGCATTGTAAAAAGGTTTATAAGAAACTGTTCAATACAGAAGCTAAGGTAATAGTAACCCCTGCAGGTTTGGAGTGTGGGTTGTTCAGCCAAAAGTTTCCGGAATGGGATATGATTTCATTCGGGCCTACTCTCAGGGGTGTACATGCTCCCGGCGAGAAACTGAATCTGGCTTCCTTAGATAAGTTTGTGAAGTTTTTGGAGAAAATTCTCACATCTTTGAAATAAGCATCTGAAACAAGAAAGAATACCGGCTCCTGTATTGTGCGGCTCTGAACAAGATAAACTATCAGAGTAGGCAAACATGAGTTTTATGCAGAGGTTGCCGACATCCGTTTCGTAGTTTTTGATGATATAAGGTATTGTATTTTCGGAAAATAGTTTTACCTTTGCGTCATCTTTAGCAGGAATCTCTGCGAAAAGAGTCTGAAAAGATCTTTTTATCCTATTGAAATTTTATGTACGATATTTTAGAATTGAAGTCAAAAAGTTTTGAGGAACTTTTGACAATAGCGCAAGACCTTGAAATTTCTAAACCTAAGTCATATTCTCAAGACGATTTGGTTTATAAAATTTTGGATGAGCAGGCTATTAAAGCAGCTGGCCAGCCAGAAGAAAAACATAACCGTAGGGTGAGAGTGCGTGCAAAAGAGCAGGGGCTGAATGCTGCTGCAGAAGACCAAAAGACATCACCTTCAAAGAAGAAGCCTCGCAAAAAGGCTGAGCGCACAGACAAGCCCGAAAATGCAGAGAAAATAGAAAAGGTTGAGGAGGTTGAAAAAGTAGAAAAGATAGAGATGGCTGAAAAAGAAGATATTTCAGTTTCTAAGCCTACTGAAGCAGCAGCGCAGCCTGCACAGCGTGCAGGGCGTCAGAAACGGCCGAGAATTCAGAGAGAACAGGCGGCAGCCCAGTCTCAAACGGAAGAAGGCGTTAAGACAGAACAGCAACTACAAGAACCTAAGCCTCAAATGCATCCACAACATAAGTTGGCGGATGCTGTTAATGTGGAGAATGGTGAAAAAGAGAGAGGGCAGAATAAAGGTAAAACTTCCGCAGATACCAAGCCGCAGAATCAGAATGTAGGAGAGCCAAAGGCTCATAATACTCACGATACTAATGCTCAGAATATTGAAGCCAATAATTCTGCTGCCGAAAACAAAAAAACTCCAAAGTTTGAATTTGAAGGAGTGGTAAAAGCTGAAGGTGTATTGGAAATAATGCCAGATGGTTATGGTTTTCTTAGGTCTTCAGATTATAACTACCTGAACTCTCCGGATGATATATATGTATCTCAGAGCCAGATAAAGCTTTTTGCCTTAAAGACAGGCGATACCGTATTTGGAGAAATCAAACCTCCGAGGGAAGGGGATAAGTACTTTCCGCTGGTTAAGATAGATTCTATTAACGGAAGAGATCCTGCATTCATCAGAGACAGGGTTCCTTTTGACTTTCTTACTCCGTTATTTCCAGAGGAGAAATTCAATTTGTTGGGCAACGGACACAACAATTTGTCTTGTAGGGTAGTGGAGATGTTTGCGCCAATAGGTAAGGGGCAGCGCGGCCTTATAGTAGCTCAGCCTAAAACAGGTAAGACTGTATTGCTTAAAGAGATAGCTAATGCAATTGCAGACAATCATCCGGAGGTGTATCTTATTGTATTGCTTATAGATGAGCGTCCGGAAGAAGTTACCGATATGGCCCGCAGTGTAAAAGCAGAGGTAGTTGCTTCTACTTTTGACGAGCCGGCAGAAAGACACGTAAAGGTAGCGAGTATAGTTTTGGAGAAAGCTAAGCGTTTGGTAGAATGTGGACACGATGTGGTTATTTTGCTTGATTCTATAACTCGTTTAGCCAGAGCTTTTAATACGGTGCAGCCTGCGAGCGGAAAGGTATTGAGCGGTGGTGTGGATGCTAACGCTTTGCACAAGCCTAAGAGATTTTTTGGAGCGGCAAGAAATGTGGAAAATGGAGGTTCGCTTACAATAATAGCCACTGCCCTTACCGAAACCGGCAGTAAGATGGATGATGTGATTTTTGAGGAGTTTAAGGGAACCGGCAATATGGAACTCCAGTTAGACCGCAAGTTGTCTAACAAGCGAATATTCCCTGCCGTAGATGTTACTTTGAGTTCTACCAGAAGGGATGATTTGCTGGTGAACAAGGAAATTCTGAGCCGTATATGGATACTTAGAAACTACCTATCGGATATGAATAGTGTAGAGGCTATGGAATTCATGAAGGCTCGTCTGGAAAAGACGGCCTCCAATGAAGAATTCCTTGTTACTATGAACGGCGATGCCCTAAAATAGCAGTCGCCGAACGAGCCTGTTATTTTACGGCAATAATATCAACTTCCACCATAGCATTTTTTGGGAGGGCGGCTACTTGATAGGCTACTCTTGCGGGGTATGGCTCTGAAAAGAATTGGGCATATACTTCGTTGAGTGTGCCAAAGTTGGCAAGATCTTGCAGATAGCAGGTTACCTTAACTGCATCAGACATTTTAAAACCACCTTCTTCCAGCACGTTTTTAAGATTGGTGAAAACCTGTGTGAGTTGCTCTCTAAAGCCACCTACTACAAATTCTCCTGTTGCCGGATCTATGGGTAGCTGGCCTGATGCATAGATTGTATTGTCTGCAATAACTGCCTGACTGTAAGTTCCTACAGCGGCCGGTGCCTTTGGACTTGCTACTATTTTTTTCATATCTGTTTAATTATTAAATAGAGTTATAGGTTATAAAGATAGCATATTAATCCTGCCGATATGCCCATTAATGCACAGAGCCCTTTGGTTAGAATCCAATTTTTCTTACTCTCTGCCAAAAGCGGAAGCGATACATGGCCTTGTTGCGTTATGGCATTAGTAA
>ONYJ01000182.1 GCA_900322025.1 uncultured Bacteroidales bacterium
ACGGTAACCTAACAGATACTTACCCAGAAGATGACAGAGTACACCTTGGTCAGTCTCGTTACGCTCCTTGGAGTGCAGGTCTTAGTATAGACTTCTCTTGGAAGCAGTTGACTTTCCAGGCACAATTCTCAGGAATGTTCGAGAAATACATGATTAACAACGACCGCTATTTCTTCACCCGCCCTCTCAGTATTACCGGTGGTGCAAACGGTGCAAGAGAACTTCTTTATGAGACTTGGACAACTCCTGGCCAGATAGCTAAGTATCCGGCTCCTAAACATTACTTAGACTCAACATTCGATTCGCGTTTGGTAGAAAATGCATCTTTCGTTAGATTGAAGGGTGTTACTATCTCCTACTCTCTGAACAAGAATGCTCTAAGCAAACTTGGTGGTGTTCTTACAGGAGTTAGATTCTATGTAACCGGAAGAAACCTGCTTACCTTTACAAAATACACAGGTTGGGATCCTGAGCCTAATACAAACCTCTCTTTGGCGGCATATCCAAATACCAAGCAGTATTCCGCTGGAATTGAGTTGACTTTCTAATCGAATAATCAAGTGAAATTATGAAAAAGATATTTTTATTAATTGCAACACTTGCCTTTTTCATCACTGGCTGCAGCCTGGAAGAAAGGAGGCAAAATGCACTGGACATAGACTCAGCTATTCAGTCGCCAGAAGACTTGGCTAATATGGCCAACTATATGAATATCTATCTCAGAGCTTATTCAGCGGGTTCTTACGTGTATATTCCTGAGATAGCTTCAGATTTGTTCAACCCTAACAGCAACTACGGTAACCGTAGTGGTGGTACATACAGATGGCAGTGGGATGGCGGTTCTAGTTTCAATGCTTACTGGGCTCCTTCATACTATGCAATCAACCACTCTTGCTTTATTATAGAAAAAGCCGGTGAGTTAGACATGACGGCTTACACCCCTGAGCAGATAGCCAGTGTAAACAATTCTTTAGGTATAGCTTATTTTACCAAAGCTTACTTTGGTCTAAAGCTGTTGGAATATTATTGTTTGCCTTACAGCTCAGCTAATGCCGGAACTTATGGTATAATGCTTGTAGATTTGCACAGACCTAATGGCGATATAGCTTCTTATCCTGGCAGAAGCACTCTTCAGGAGTCTTATGATTGGGTTATAGCTAATCTTAACCAAGCTGAGACATATTTGGCTGCAACTCCTGGTGCAGTGGGTTCTACAGTCTTAACTATTGATGCTGTTCATGCATTGCAGGCTCGTCTTGCCTTGGAAATGGGCGACTGGGATCTTGCAATATCAAAGTCTAAGGCTTTGGTAGATGGCGGCAAATATCCTTTGATTAATACCTTGGCAGATATGCCTGGTCTTTGGACCAACGATAACGGAAAAGAGTGTATAGTTCAGATGTGGGCAGACTTGGCAGCAAGTTCTCTACCATCATCCAACGACCCTGGCTACCATTCTTACAACGCTCAGAGCAAAGCTTATACTCCGGATTGGATTGCCAACAAATACTTGATATCACTCTACGGCCCTAACGATATTCGCTACAAAACTTGGTTTGAGGAAGGTATAAAAGTTTCTGCAGCCAATGGTGCTACCGGAGTAGTAACATTGTTCAACAAGTTCCCTGGCAATCCTGCTTTGCAGCCTACAGGTGCAGAAACTTCATCTCACTTGCAGAAGATAAAACTCTTCCGTATAGCTGAGCAGTATCTTATCGCAGCAGAGGCTTATGCTCGTAACGGTGCCGATATACCGGCTCGTACATATCTTGGCAAGCTTATAACTGCAAGGGATGCCTCCTTTGATATTACATCTCTCGATGCTCTATCCGGTGATGCTTTGTTAGACGTCATCTTGGAAGAAAGGCTTAGAGAGCTTGTTGGAGAAGGTTTCAGATGGCTCGATCTTAGAAGATGGGGCAAAGGTATGAAGAGAGGAGACGTTCAGTTGCTCAGCATAATCAGTACTGCCGGAGCAGATGCTGATGCTAACTCTATGTCTGTATCGGCCAGCGATCATAGATGGGTAGGTCCAATCCCTTCTGAGGAAAGAGACGCCAACCCTCAGATTAGAGATCAGCAAAATCCGGGTTATTAACAGAACATATTCCCTAAATAAACTTTAATAAAATGAAAATGAAATTTTTTAGATACGGTTTTGGGTTGGTACTTTCTGTTATTTTGCTTGCTTCCTGTGCAACAAAATTTCCAAAATATACTCCAACCAATGAAGATGTCTCTTGGGAGATGGGGTCATCTACTTTCCCTTTGAGTGCCGATGAAGCTCCGTTAGTGATTTCGCTTATAAGAGGTAACGCAAAAGAAGCATTATCGGTGCCTGTTACACTCGATGCTGATGCTACTATTTTCTCAATCTCTGAAACTACTGTGAATTTTGCAGTTGGAGAATATGAGAAGCAGGTGGCTCTAAGCTACGATTATTCAAAGCTTGTGCCTGGTTCTATTTACAACATCACCCTTAGCTTCCCTGCTGCTACTGCCGGTCCTGGTGGTTGGTATGAGTTGAAGGCTGAGTGTTTGATGGAACTTGAGTACGAAGATTACAAAACTCTTAGCAACCTGCAATATGTTTATAGTCCTAGTAGTGGTGTGTGGAACTATGTAAAAGGTTGTGCATTCAGCGATTTTGAGGGAGCTAAAGGCAAGCTCGAGAAAGCTAAAGGTACAAGCAACTACTACAGATTTACAGTATTTGATGGTTTGGTGTACCAGTTCAAAACTGATGGAACCGGTTATCTTGTTATAGACAAGTATCCTGGGTATAACGATCGTGTGACATTGTTATCTAGCGGTAGAACAAACTCTAACTGGTCTATAGGTGGGGATGCCTACTACTTCCAGAATCTCTGGGGTAAATACTGTGCCGTATATACAGATACTTCCACCAGTGCTCTTATGAAAGAGAATGAGATTAAGTCCGGTCATGTGATTGAGTTTAGTGGATGGTTCCAGAAAAATGGTAAGTATTGCCCTATTCCTACGCATACAGGAAATGTTTACCAAGACTGGGTAGTAGATTAATAACTATTATAAAATAGCTTAATAGAAGAGGCCGGCCTGTGATATGGGCCGGCTTCTTTGCTTTAATTTTATTTGGTCTAATTTTTTATTTATAGTTTTTATGTTTATATTTGTTGTTTAAGAAATAAGAGAGAGTATTAACTACAAAACAAACTATATGAGAACACTGAACATATTCAAGACATTGATCTTGGCTACAGCAGTTGTGCTGTTGTTAAATTCTTGTGGTGATGATAATAATACACCTAGTGGTGGTGGCACAACAACTGAGAGTTTGACAGTAACACCGACTACGCTTACATTGGCTCCAAACGCCTCTGGTTCTGTTAATGTAGTATCTAATGTAGCTTGGACTGCTACTGCAACATCGGGCTACACTGTAACACCTTCAAGCGGTAATGGTAATGCTACTGTTACTGTTAAGGCAGGGGGCGGTGCAAGCGGTGGTACTCTTACTGTTAAAGGTAAAAGTAAAACAGCAACTGTAACCTTGGCAGCTTCCTCTGTTGCTGCAGAAATTTCCCTCTCTACAGATAAGGTAGAGCTTTCTTATGAAGCCGGTAAAAGCGCTACATTCAATATTATCTGCAATGGTAATTGGACTATAGAACTTCCTTCACCTAAACCGGCTTGGTTGCTGTCTGTAACTCCGATGAGTGGGAGCGGCGATAAGACAATTACAGTAAACACGAGTAGAAACAATGTGAAATTAAAAGAACAAACCTTCCTTACAATAAAGAGCGGTTCAAAATCCAAGTACATTACTATTGTTAAGGATGCTTCTCCAAACGAGGCTCCTACTAAGCCTACAGGCTTGAAGCCAAGTGGCACTAATATTTCAACAATAACAGAGTTTTCTTGGAATGCTTCTACCGATCTAAATGGCGATGCTTTAAAGTATAAAGCTCTTATTTCCAAAGATAATACCACTTGGATAGAAATAGGTGAAACTTCTGCAGTAAAGCTTTTGAATAAGGAAGAAATGGATAAGAACACTACCTACTATTACAAGGTAATTGTAGATGATAGTTTTGCCGGTGGTAAGGTAGAGAGTGATGTAATAACATTTACAACCGGAAGTACAAAGGAATACTGGGCAGATGGCGAGGTTAAATTGTATGAAGTTAATCTCGACGGTTCTATTACAGAAGTTAAGACCACATCAAGACCTTTTAAGCTTATCTACACCGGCGATGGCTATACTCAAGAGTTGTATAAGTATGGTGGACAGTTTGATAAGGAAATGGATGGCGGTATTAAAGCCCTCTTCCAAGTAGAGCCATACAGGGCTTATTATCAATATTTTGCGGTATTCAAAGTAGCGGCTTATTCAAATGAGGCCGGTATGAGTTCGGGTTCTACAAATTGGGATCAGGCTACTACAAAGGTGGATACCAAGTTCAAATGTTCATGGGCTGGAGGCAACTCTACCGGTATTAGTTGTAACACCAATACTGTTGTGGAGTATGCTGCACGCTGCTTCCCTGAGCTTAGCACAGCTTCAGCCTTAGAAAGAGGAACCAAGCTTACGTGGTCGCCTATAAGTATCTTAATAAATACAGATCAGTATGCCGGTACAAACATTTGGACATCAGGAATATCTGGTGTTGGTTCGTATGGTGGCTACAGGATGATATCTATAGCTCAAACTCCTGCAAGACACCCTACAAGCTCGTCTTATGGCGATTCTTGGAATACTCTCAGACATGAGTTTGGTGGGCATGGTATAGGTTTGCTTGGCGATGAATACGTATATCAATCTACTACAGCCTATCCTCAGAGCAACGAAGCCAACTTCAGAGCTTGGCAAGGACGCGGCGCATACAGCAATATATATCTTCCTGAGTGGGATGCAACGCTGAATGCATGGAAGGCAGGCGAAATGGACAAAACTCCTACTATCAGCGGAGAAAATTGGAATACTTTTGCGGTGATGCCGGAATATGCTTCTGCAAGTATTCAGTTGTATTCCGGTGCCGCTACATACGGTTTAGGGGTTTACCGCTCAGAAAAGGGTAGTTGTATGATAAACAATATACCTCATTTTAATACAGTGAGCAGGTGGAAGATATATTGCCGTATAAAGGAAACAGCCGGCGAAACACCTACCGTTGCCGAATTCCTTGCTCGCGATATAGATAAGACAAATACATACTCTTCTGCTCCTAACACCAAGTCTCACGACCACAGGCGTTGCGAAGGGCCTATACTGATGGACGAATTCCACAGCAAACCTTACAGAATGAGATAATTATAGACGAGATTCTTCAATAAAGTTTATAACAAAAGGGGGCTGACAAAAAAGTATTTTGGCAGCCTCTCTTTTTTCTTTTTGGCCGGCCGCTAAAGCGGCTTTTAGTTGCCCTCTTTATAACTTTGGCTTTCATTAGAACGGAAGCCGACATCCAAATGCTCCCCGTTTTCTACACAATATTTCTATACCTCCGTTGTTTTTATTTCTGTTTGATGCAATGATGCCGATATCCTAAAAACAGGATACCGGCATCACTTTTAGCTCGTTTTACAATATATGCATTATACTGTAAAACTCTTTATTTTAAACTACGACCTTAGAACTCTCTACTGTAATCTGCCACTGCAGAAAGTTGCGGTTTTAATCTACCTCCAACGCATATACCTTAAAATGGAAGTGCGGAACATGTATTATTTTAGGTATTCTGCAAGGAAGCTCTCTATCTGTTCTTCACTTGGAGAAGCAAGAAGAATCTTGCCTTCTGCATCAACAAAATAACTCTGAGGTATAGAACTGATATTGTAGAGCCTGCCCGCTTGGCTGTCCCAATATGCGAGGTCTGAAACATGTAGCCAGTTGAGTTTATCTGCCTTAATGGCTTTTGTCCACTTCTCATGATCTTTGTCTAAAGATACGCCAATAATGCCGAATCCTTTTTTCTTGTATTTATCGTAAATCTTTGTCAGGGTAGGGTTAAACTGGCGGCATGGTCCACACCACGAGGCCCAAAAGTCTATCATGGTAACCTTGTTTTTAGGATATACATCTGAGAATTTTACAGGGTTACCTTCAGGGTTGTTGAGGGTGAAATCCGGAGCTTGCTTACCGGGAGCAAGGGCTTCTTTCTTTTCCAGTTCTTGCTGCATTTTTTTTAATAGTTTGTTTGAAGCATACTCCGGAACGGCTGCAAATTTATTAACAGCTTCTCTGGCAGGCTCTAAGCCCATGTATCTGATATCGCTTGCAGCATCTATCAGAGCCACCGGTGAAAGAGGGTTGTTTTCAAAAAATTCGTCTCTGATTTTTTCTGCTTTTTCTGAAAGTTGAAATAATATATACCCTAAGGAATCTTGCTTTGCCTTGTCTGCTGTTGAGTACTCTTGCATCAGGGCATCCATATCTATGTTTGCATAAACTGCTTTTGTGAGTTTTTTTAGAGAATCAATCTGTGTCTGCACGGCTCCGTTAGATAGAATGTCTGCATCGTAGCGGTCTTTATTGTGTTTAACATTAACAGTATAGTTTGCATTTTCTAAGTAGATGTCGGTGATGAGTTTGGGTACAGAACCTTCTATTACGCCCATAAGGTAGAATTCCTCAAAGTCTTCTATGCTTCCGCTAAAAACAGCCTTGTTGTTTACAACTGCCACTGTATCTGAAAAGGGGGTTTCTGGGGCATTGAATCTTGTGTTGGTGAGTATAAGGCTCTTTATTTCCTGAAGATTACCGGTGTTTACGGTAATGGTATATCCTGCCTCCTTTTTTGAGCAGGAGAATGCTGCCAGTGCGGCAACCATAAGGATGAATAATTTTTTCATAACAGTATGTATTGTTGATAAATATATTCAGACTAATATCAGTATGGTTTGCTGTGTACAATTGGGCTGTACAAAATTAAAAAATTATCCCAACAGATTTAACATAATATGTTTTCTGTTGGGATAAATTCTAAAAAATGGAGTATGCGAAAAGCTATTGCTCTATGGCGGAGCCTGCTAATGCAGACTGAGCTTTCAACATCTTCTGGTATTCTTCCTCGCTTGTAACCACAATTTTATCGTACTCTCTCATACCTGTACCGGCAGGTATTGGATGTCCGCATATTACATTTTCTTTAAGACCTTCCAATGTATCTGTCTTTCCAAAAATAGCTGCTTCTGAAAGCACCTTTGTGGTTTCTTGGAATGAGGCTGCACTCATAAAGCTGCTTGTTTTGAGTGCTGCCCTTGTAATACCCTGAAGTATCTGATCTGCCGTTGCCGGAACAGGTGTACGTGCAACTACCGGCTTGAGGGCCTGCCTCTTTAGAGATGAATTTTCGTCTTTCAAAACTCTAACGGTAACTATTTGGCCGGCACGTAGGTTTTTAGAATCTCCGGGTTCTGTTACTACCATCTTATCCCAAAGTTCATCGTTTTGCTTAAAGAATTCCTGGCGATCTACCAACTGTTCAGGTAAGAAGCGGGTATCGCCCGGATCTACAACTTGAACTTTACGCATCATCTGTCTTACGATAACTTCAAAATGCTTGTCGTTGATTTTTACACCTTGCATTCTATAAACGGCCTGAACCTCGTTTACAATATACTCCTGAACCTTTGTAGGACCAAGTATTCTCAATATGTCTGACGGAGCAATACTACCATCTGAGAGAGGGTCGCCAGCTTTTACATAATCGTTTTCTTGAACCAGAATTTGCTTGGTCATAGGCACGAGGTAATGCTTTTCCTCATCTCCCTTGCGGGCCTTGATGATAATTTCTCTATTACCTCTCTTTATCTTGCCCATCTGCACATCTCCGTTGATTTCTGCTACTATGGCAGGGTTAGATGGGTTTCTGGCCTCAAACAACTCGGTTACTCTTGGCAGACCTCCGGTAATATCTCCGGCCTTAGAGGTAGCAGCTCTTGGTATTTTTACAAGGGTATCTCCGGCCTTTACAGCCTGACCATTGTTTACCATTATGTGTGCACCAAGTGGCAAGTTATAGGTTTTAAGGTCGTTACCCTTTGAATCTACAATCTTGATTACAGGGTTTTTGTTCTTATCCTTAGAATCTATTACAACTCTATCGACATGATTAGAGAACTCATCCATAAGCTCTGTCTTGAAGGTTTCGTTCTCAACCAACTGATCGTATGCAATCTTACCATCTACATCGGCGAGAGTGAGGGCATTATAGGCATCCCACTCGCAAATCTTCTCTCCTCTCTTTACAATATCGTTGTTCTTTTTGTAGAGCACTGAGCCATAAGGAATACGATATTCAGACATAGCAATACCACTGTCTGCATTAACTATTCTCAACTCTGTGCCACGGCCTATTACTATGGTTTGTTTCTGGCCGTTTTCGCCAACTTTATCAAGAGTACGAAGTTCTTCAAATTCGAGCCGTCCATCGTATTTGGATACAATTTCGTTTTCGGCAACAGATGCGCTGGCGGTACCTCCCAC
>ONYJ01000058.1 GCA_900322025.1 uncultured Bacteroidales bacterium
GCAACAGCAGCAGGTAAACAAAGTAAGAAGTTATGAGTTCACAACCGTTAAAGCGAACCCTATTACCGGCATACGCAATCAGGGAAGCAGCGGCACATGCTGGGCATTTTCTACCACATCTTTCTTTGAGAGTGAGGCTATTCGTAACGGACACGCAGATACTTCTATAAACTTGTCTGTGATGTATTCAGTTACCAAAAATTATATAGAGAAGATGCGTAAGTTTATCCGCATGGACGGATATCTTAATTTTGCAGAAGGCGGTTCATTTGAGGATGTTAGACATTCTTTTGAAGATTATGGAGTTGTACTCGAGAAAGATATGCCTAACCTTCTTCCGGGAGAAAAGAGAATAAACTTCCGCGAGATGACTGCTATAAGCAACGGTATGGCAGAGGGTGCTAAAAAAGCAGGCGGAAAAGTATCGCCGAGATTTATGGAAACCTATAAGAGCATATTGGAAACTTACTTGGGCAAGTGTCCGGAAACCACAACATACAAAGGCGTTACCTATACTCCAAAAGATTTTGTAACTAAAGGGTTAGGCCTGAATATGGACGATTATGTTTCTATTACTTCATTCACTCATCATCCTTTCTATACAACATTTGCAATAGAAGTTCCGGATAACTGGCGTTGGGATTTGAGCTATAACATTCCTTTGGACGAGCTAATCCAAATTATGGATAATGCAATAGAGAATGGTTATACTATAGCTTGGGGTTCAGATGTTAGTGAAACCGGCTTTACTCGCGATGGCATAGGCGTGGTTCCTGATGTAGAGGCTAACGAAAAGAATTTTGTGGGTTCCGATCAGGCAAGATGGGTAGGTGCAGATCCTAATGCCAGAAGGGCTCAGATAAATAATCTCAACGAACCGGGTAAGGAGCTTACAATCACTCAGCAGATGCGTCAAGATGGCTACGACAACAAGACCACTACAGACGATCATGGAATGCAGATTTTTGGTATAGCAAAAGACCAGAACGGAACTAAATACTATATGGTGAAAAATTCTTGGGGCCCGGCCGGAAAGTATCAGGGAGTTTGGTATGTTTCAGAAGCATTTGTAAGATATAAGACAATGAATATTCTGGTTAACAAGAACTCTATTCCTAAGGCAATTCGTAAGAAGATGGGGCTTTAGTAGTAACTTAAATTAAGTGATTGAAAATTAGATATGAGAAAGTTATTTCTAACAGCAGCGGCACTGTTATTCTCTTTGGGGTTATTTGCTCAGCAAACGAGTTTTCCTTTCTATGAGTTTACTATAGTGAAGAACAATCCGGTATCTGCTGTAAAAAATCAGGCTCAGACCGGTACATGCTGGTGCTTTGCCACAATATCTTTCCTTGAAAGCGAAGCCGTTCGTAAGGGGACAGCCGACACTTCCCTGAACCTTTCAGAAATGTTTCTTGTGCGCGCTGAATATCTGAGGCGTGGTGCAGATTATTACTATCGCAGAGGAAAGGGGCGTAGAGGACCAGGTGGAATCACTCATCAGGCAATTTACCAGATGGGTAAGGTTGGTCTTATGACAGAAGAGGCCTACAATGGCATTAACTACGATTCTAAAACACACAATCATCGGGAATTGCAGAAAGAATTTGATGAGCTTATGGATCAGGCAGTCAAAGCCAAAAAGGGTGTACCTTACAGCAAGATGAATGAGGTTTTAGATAAGTATCTGGGTAAGGTTCCAACCACTTTCAATTACAAGGGTAAAGAATACGATCCAATGTCGTTTAAGCAGGCTCTTAAATTGGATGAGAACGACTATATAGAGATTACAAGCTTTTTGCATCATCCTTTTTATGAGAAATTTATTATAGAAATTCCAGACAACTGGGATATGGCATCTTCTTATAATGTGCCGTTGAATGAATTAGATGAGATTTGCACTCATGCTCTTATGCATGGTTATACAGTAGCATGGGATGCCGATATGAGCGAAATATATTTTGCCCATAATAATCATCTGGCTGTTTTTACTCCGGAAGAAAATATTCGTAAGGCTCAGTCTATAGAAAAGAAGTATGTAGAGTTGCCTGTAGATGGAGAAGTGCGTCAGGCTATGTGGGACGATTTTACAACCACAGACGATCACTTGATGCACATAACAGGAATAGCCAAGGATCAGGATGGTGTAAAGTATTATATAGTAAAGAATTCATGGGGGCCTAATAATGGCGATGGTTATTTGTATGTATCGGAAAATTACTTTAAGGCAAAGACCATTCAGATTATGATTCATAAAGATGCTCTTGCAAAAGACATGAAGAAGAAATTGAATATTAAGTAATAACTTTACTATATCACAAACTGAAATCGCAGAGGTACATTTTGATGGCTCTGCGATTTCTTTTTATACCTTTGTTGCCTACATGCCATATAACCGTGTATATCAGAAAACACATACCCAATATACTTACAAGCTGCAATCTTATGTGTGGCCTGCTCGCCATTGCTATGGTACTTTCTTCCAATATGTTGCATGTTTATAATCTTGCATTTTGGCTTCTTTCAGCGGCATTTGTTTTTGATTTTTGGGATGGGCTGATGGCCAGACGATTAGGTGTTGAAACATTAATTGGTAAAGATTTAGACTCTCTTGCAGATATCGTGAGTTTTGGGCTGGCTCCCTCTGTGATATCGATACGCTTTTTGTTGACTATAGACGAAGGAGATATATGGCCTTACATAGCTTACCTTGGGGTATTCTTACTACCTGTGTGTACGGCACTGCGTTTGGCTAAATTCAATAATGATGCTCGGCAGAAAATTGATTTTATTGGTCTTCCGGCATCTGTCAGTGGCCTTATATTAACGGCCTTTATTTGTTTTTTAGCATCTTTGGCAGGGTCTGAAAGCGCTTTATATTACAAAATTAGCTTTTGGAGTTTTTTGCTGATTATGGTATTTGTATTGCTGAACAGCTATCTAATGAACAGTAATATACTTTTCTTTTCCTTTAAAGACACCTCTAAACTGCTTAGGGGCTGGACTAAACAGAAAATTATGGTTGCGGTGGCTGATATTATCATAGTAGTATTTTTACTTACCTCACTTCCATTCCATATCTGTTTGCTTTGCATATTTATTGTTTATATGCTAATGAACGTGCTGATACATTTCTTTACGAGGGGTAGGGTAGCATAATATATTTACTACTTTTGTATCATTATATTATTGGAATGAGAATCAAGCAACATATCCCCAATGCCATTACATGCTGCAACCTTCTTTGCGGTTGTTTGGCTTTACTCGTGAGTGATAACGCCTATATGGCGTTGATGTTTATATTGTTGGCGGCTTTGTTCGATTTCTTTGACGGCTTTGCTGCCCGTGCTCTTAGAGCCTATTCTCCAATAGGTAAAGACCTTGATTCTTTAGCTGATATGATAAGCTTTGGAGTGGCTCCGGCTATAGTGGGCTTCAAATATATGAAATCTTTGGCAGCCACATTCTTAGGCGATAAAGACTGGCTTGATTGCTTGTTTTCAGATAGTGCAATCATATCCGACAAGCGAGGCATGATATTGTTATTTGCCGCATGTTTGTTGCCACTGTTTATTGCACTCTTCTCTGCCTTGCGTTTGGCAAAGTTTAATAACGATAAGCGTCAGACAGAAAACTTTATAGGCTTGGCTACTCCGGCCTGTACCATATTGTATGTTTCTATGGTGGCTTTGCTGAGAGTGAAACTTGCAGAAGCAAGCACTCTCTACCTTCAGGGGGAAGGACAGACCCCTATCTCAATATGGTACTTATGGCTACCTGCCATAACCGCACCTATTCTATCTTATTTACTTGTTAGCGAGATAGCTATGTTTTCTATGAAACTGAAAAACTTATCGTGGCAAGATAATAGCACACGGTTTATCTTTCTGATGATAGTGGTAGTAGAAATAGCAATGACCATAATAGGCAACTTCAGCGTACCGTTCATGATACTATCTGTAATTACCACCTATATAATCATAAATATACTTCTTGCGCTAAAACCTAATAAATTGCGTGATAAATAGGGGTACAATATGTTTACAATATGAAGGGCAATAAAAACTATATAGAAGAGGCAGATTTTGCCGTAACTGTCTGCAAAAAAGACGGAGAAATTGTGTATATGAACCAGAAGTCTAAGAAGACCTTTCTAAAACCAGGAATGCCGGACATACTGGGGAATAATGTATTAGACTGCCACCCGGAACCAGCCAGAACGCTTCTTGCAGACCTTATGGCACACCCTAGAAACAATGCCTACACCATAGAGAAAAACGGTGTTAAAAAACTCATTTTTCAAACTCCATGGTACGATAAAGGAGAGTATGCCGGCTTTATGGAATTATCGCTGGAAATACCTTTTAACATGAAGCATGCCGTACGCACTCCAAAAACTGAATCAAAGGGGGCTGCTGCTTCAAAGAAGC
>ONYJ01000050.1 GCA_900322025.1 uncultured Bacteroidales bacterium
AAAAATTTTGGGCAGCTTGGTTTTAACCTTGATAACTTCTTCTAAACCACCCATTTTTCTGGATTTTGAGCTTCTGGTGGAGGAACTTCTTCTCCTTTCTGTCTTCTTCTCTCTCATTGCTGTATGCTTTAATTCTATTCTACTTTTTCTTTACAGTATGTTGTTGGCACCACTCTTTTGCTGCAATAAACATTTCCACCCAAGGTGTTACTTGGTCTTTATCTTTGCGGTTTGTAGGGTAATATGCCCAGTTCCAAGGCCTAAGGCATCTTTCGGGATGAGGCATCATTGCTAAATGTCTTCCATCTTTAGAGCACACCCCTGCAATGCCATTTGGCGAACCGTTAGGATTTGCCGGATATGAGTCATAGGCATATTGCAACGCTATCTGCATATCTGTATTAGAGTTGTTTTGAGGGAAGGTAAATCTGCCTTCTCCATGTGCAATCCACACTCCCAAGCTACTTCCATTCAGTTTTTTCAGCATAATGGAATTACTCTTAGGAATCTTAACTCCTACGAAGCCGCTCTCAAATTTATGCGATGTATTATGTTGCATCTTAGGAGATTTTGTTCTGTTTTCAGGAGTGATCAGCCCCAATTCGGCCATAAGCTGGCACCCATTACAGATTCCTAAACTGAGAGTATCTTCTCTGGCATAAAAAGCGTTGAGGGCTTTATTGGCCTTTTCGTTGTATAGGAAAGCGCCTGCCCAGCCTTTGGCACTGCCAAGGGTATCTGCATTGGAGAATCCTCCCACAAATACAATCAATTGAACATTTTTGAGAGTTTCTCTACCACTGGTAAGATCTGTCATGTGTACATCCTTTACTCGGAAACCTGCAGTGTGTAGGCACCATGCCATTTCGCGGTCTCCATTGCTGCCTTTTTCTCTTATTATGGCGGCAATAGGGGCGTTTGATAAAGCCTTTCCGTTTGCAATTACTTGTTTAGAAAGGTTGCCTGTAAAGCCTTTAGGAAATTTGTATTCGAGAGGCTGCTTTTTAAAATTGTTTGCTCTTTGCCGTGCACAAGTGCTGTTAGTTTGCCTGAGTTCCATCTGGTAAGATGTAGAGAACCAGATATCTCTCATTTTGTCTATGTCTATCTTGTATATTCCAAGAAGATTGAGTATTCGCTTGTTTGTTACTTGCCCAAGTTTCATTACTTGTACTCCCTCTGGGTGTAACTCGTTTGTATAGCCTGCAAGTATTTTTTCAATTGTCTTGATTTTATTATCAGCAACCTGTATTAGAACCCCAGGTTTTTCGCTGAAGAAAAATTCCATGGCAGGCAGGGTTGCTCCACAAACATCTATGCCGCCGCTGCAATTCGCAAAGCACATTTCGAGCATGGAGGTTATCATTCCTCCGCTGGAAATATCGTGGCCGGCCAATATAAGTTTTTGTTTTACCAGATGCTGTACGGCTTCAAAGCATAGGCGGAAGTAGGCGGCATCCTCAACATCCGGTGCCTTGTTGCCTATTTGACCGAGTACTTGTGCAAAAGCGCTTCCGCCAAGTTGCGGAGCACTCAAAGAGAAAGGTATGAATAGCAGCGAGCTCTTTGCAACAGGCTGTAGAGTAGGCGATATTGTGTTGTTTATATCTTCTGCCGGTGCTACGGCCGATATGATTACAGTGCCCGGTGCTAAAACCTTTTCTCCATTAGGATAGGTTTGAGTCATGCTCATGGAATCTTTACCGGTAGGGATGTTTATTCCCAGTTCAACAGCAAAATTACTTACGGCATTAACAGCCTTGTAAAGCCTTGCGTCTTCTCCGGTATTTCTGCTTGGCCACATCCAGTTAGCAGAAAGTGAAACTCCTCTTATGCCATTTTTTAGTGGAGTCCATACTATATTTGTAAGGGCTTCTGCCACAGATAATCTGCTGCCAGCGGCTGAGTCTATCAGTCCTGCTATTGGAGCGTGGCCTATAGATGTAGCAATGCCTTCTTTGTTGTTATAGCCTATGGCAGTAACTGCTAAATTATTTAATGGGAGCTGAATCTGACCGCAACATTGCTGAAGGGCTATCAGACCTGTAACCGAGCGATCTACCTTGTTGGTCAGCCAGTCTTTGCAGGCAACGCTCTCCAGCCTGAGAACCTGCTGCAAATAATCCACAAATTTATCGGTACTAAATTTCAGAGGATTGAAATGGTATTCTGCCGATTGGTCGTGCATATATGTTTTTGGGGCACTGCCAAACATATCGCTCATTTCCAAGTCTATGGCAGATACTCCGCTTTTTTCGTCACGCAGAACGAACCTGTGGTTGCCCGTTACCTGCCCAATTTCGTAGAAAGGAGCTCTTTCTCTTTCGGCCACTCTTTTAAGCAAGCCTACATCGTTGCTTTTTAGGGCCAATCCCATTCTTTCCTGACTCTCGTTTCCAATAATTTCCTTCAGCGATAGAGTTGGGTCGCCAACAGGAAGTTTGCTTATATCTACTTTTCCTCCAGCATCTTCAACCAGTTCGCTCAGGCAATTCAAATGTCCTCCGGCTCCATGGTCGTGAACAGAAACTATAGGGTTGTTATCCATTTCTGCAAGAGCTCGTATTGCGTTGTAGTCTCTCTTTTGCATTTCTGCATTGGCTCTCTGTATGGCATTGAGTTCTATTTGATTGCCATATTGTCCTGTGTTTACGCTGCTAACAGCTCCGCCGCCCATTCCAATCCTGTAATTATCGCCTCCCAATAGCACTAACTTATCGCCTTTTTTAGGTGTTTCTTTGGCGGCATCTGCCTTCTTGGCATACCCAATACCACCGGCTAACATTATAACTTTGTCGTAGCCGAATTTAGGATTATCTTTTTCTATACCCTTTTGTTTTTCTGCATGTTCAAATGTTAAAACAGAACCGCATATTATAGTTTGTCCGAATTTGTTTCCAAAGTCGCTCGCTCCGTTTGAGGCTTTGGTGAGTATGTCTTCCGGACTTTGATACAGCCATTTACGCGGTTTGTTCTTTTGCCATGGCCTAAGAATAGGGGTAAGGGTTTTGGGGTTGGTGTCGAATCTCGGATAGCTTGTCATGTAAACAGCAGTACCGGCAATAGGAAAACTGCCTTTTCCGCCAGCCATACGATCTCTGATTTCGCCACCGGTTCCCGTGGCTGCACCGTTGAATGGCTCTACGGTAGTAGGAAAGTTATGGGTTTCTGCTTTGAGACTTATTACGGTTTCTCTCTCTTTGACTTTGAAGAACGATGGTGCATCGGGACTTTCTGGATAAAACATCTTGATTTTAGGCCCTTGTAGAAAAGCACAATTGTCTTTATATGCGCTTACTATGAGGTTGGGATTTTCTTTAGATGTTTTTTTAATCATCTGGAAAAGAGATGACTGCATTTCTTTTCCATCTATTATAAAAGTACCGTTGAAAATTTTATGTCTGCAATGTTCGCTGTTTACTTGGCTGAACCCGAAGACTTCACTATCTGTTAGCGGCCTACCTATTTTCTTGGCTACTGTATTGAGATAGGCTATTTCTTCTATACTGAGAGCAAGTCCTTCTTGTTTGTTATACTTTGTTAAATCTTTTATGTAGATAACTTTATTAGGCTTCTTATCTATTGTGAAAATATCTTGATTCAGCCCATTATAAAGCCTTTGCAGCATTTTGTCGTAGGTTGGAGCGCTCTTAGAGTGGCTTTTGTTTTCTTGCACTCTGCTACCCTTCTTCTTATCGGTTTTTCCGGCAGCAGGAAAGAATTCTTCCATTCTACTTATCCCCGATATATTCATGTTCTGGGTAATCTCCACCGCAGTAGTACTCCATGGAGTTATCATTTCTCTTCTTGGGCCTACAAAATTACCATCTACATTTTTTTCTTTGATGAGAGTTGCATTTCCCAGCAACCATTTTAGAGTATCTATGTCTTTACTGTTAGGAAGTATAGAACTCTGCACAGCAATAATGCTACCTGTTTTTGTTTTGAAAAAAAGAATCATCTTTTCCGATAAAACTATTAGCTTGAATGTCCTTGCGAATTTACGCATAAAATCGATACAAAAAAATTTTGGCTTACAGCACCTCTTCCGGATAGTTGAAATGCTCTGCTTATTGGTATATGAACCTTTTCGATAAGCCAAATGAGCAAAAACAAGCTTGCTTGAGTTTGCCATGGCGAGAAACTTTTCGATAAGTCAAATGAGCAAAGCAAAACTTGTTTTAGCTTTGCCATGACGAGAAAAGTTGCAGCAAAAAGTTGCGTGAATACGAACTTTTATTGTAGTATCTGTGCATATTTAGTTATCTGATGTTGTATGCTTGGATACTGTTGGTTTATTTGAATTATTTATCTAATTTTGAGCATATTTTGAAATATGACAGACAAAGAATACAGTACATTGTTGGAGCGTATATATGAGAAGTTTCCGTCTTTTCAGGTAGTAGGGGACAGGGCTTTTAAGCCTGGACTCGATAATATGAAAAGCATAGATTCACTCCTTTCGCATCCTTCCAAAGACTTTATTTCTGTACATGTGGCCGGTACTAATGGTAAAGGTTCGGTAAGCCACATGTTGGCGGCGGCTTTAATGCAGCTTCCCAAGAACTTTCTAAAAGAAGGTGCACATAAATCTTTGGCTTCTCTAAGGGCTCGTGTGGGGCTTTACACCTCTCCTCATTTGGTAGATTTTAGAGAGCGAATCAAAGTAGATGGCGAGATGGTGCCAAAAGAGTGGGTTTACAACTATCTGGTACGCCATTTAGAAATGTTTGAGGCAGTGGGAGCATCTTTCTTCGAGATTACCACTGCAATGGCTTTCAGTTACTTCTCTTACAGAAAAGTGGATATAGCTGTAATTGAATGTGGACTTGGCGGCCGCTTGGATGCAACCAACATTCTTAGCCCTATGGCCTGTGTAATAACCAACATAGGTTACGACCATACGCAGTACTTAGGAAGTACCCTTGTGGAAATAGCTGCAGAAAAAAGCGGAATTATAAAGCCGACAACTCCCGTAATAGTTGGCGAAGTGAATGATATTGCTGTTCGTAATGTATTTACCGGTAGAGCAGACGAGTGTTCTGCGAGCCTATATTTTGCAGAAAAACTCACTCCTTTTACTTTGTTGCCGGAAGGAGTATGCCATTCTAATTGCGATGCGTTTGATTTAGACAGTAAAATACCGAAGTCTGTAATAAGCCTTGCTACTTGTATATTGGCGAGCGTTGATATTAGCAAGATGGATTTGCAGGGCGATTGCCAAAAGAAGAATATTAAAACCGTGAGTATGGCTCTTGCGGTTATTCTTAAAAGATTGAGCATAAGAAGTTTATGTGAACTATCTGAAGAAATGTTGTCTGATATGGTGATGGCTATAGAAAATGCAGCAAAGCTTACAGGTTTGCGTGGCAGGTGGGAAAAACTTTCAGATAATCCGCTTACAATATGCGATATAGGGCATAACGGGCATGGTATGAAAATTCTTATGCCTCAAGTGGAGCGTACTTTTAAATTGCGTAAGGAGCATTATGCATCCGCTACTTCTCGTTTGATAATACTCTTTGGAATAATGGGCGATAAAGATTTGTCTTCAGAAATAGAATATTTGCCTCAAGAAGCTTATTATCTGTATGTTAATGCTTCAACGCCAAGAGCATTGCCCGCTTCGGAACTGAAGGTTAGGATGGAGGCGGCTGGTTTCAAAGGTGAGGTGGTCTCAGCTGTTGCGGCAGAAGTTCTTTCGGAGATTCCGGCAGATAGCAGTATGCACCAAAAGTCTGCAAAAGAGTTAATGGCCGGTAGCATCGCAGCAGGTTTGGAGTGGATTAAACGCAATGCCCGTCCAGAAGATTTCGTTTTTATAGGTGGCAGTTCATACGTAGTTGCAGAAGCCTTGCATTTTTTTCCTAAATAGTATTTGAGTGATGTTTTTTGCGGCATTATTTAATTTTTTTATTCAAAGGCTTGCAATTTTGAAATAAAGCACTACCTTTGCAGTCCAATTGGGCCGTAGTGGCCACGATTCGGGAGCATAGCTCAGTTGGTTTAGAGCATCTGCCTTACAAGCAGAGGGTCATAGGTTCGACTCCTAT
>ONYJ01000084.1 GCA_900322025.1 uncultured Bacteroidales bacterium
CTGCTTTTCTTCCGGAGTAAGATTCTGCTGCTTCCACCAGTCTTCAAAGAATTTAGGCGTTACTCGGTAATCTGTACAGAGGGTATCTATGAGTCTCTTGGCATAAGCCTCTACTTCCTCATTGCTCATTCCCTCTTTTTTACGCCTACTAACCTCTTGATTAAGAATGTTGTATGGACCGGGAGTCCATCCATATCCGCTTCTGTATTTCTTGGCATAATCTGCAGGCTCTTCCTGAGCCGGAAACTCAGATATGTGCTGCTTGTCTATACTGCCATGCTCGTTAAAGAATATTGCATCTACTTCCGGTCTTTGCAACTCGTCAAACAAGCGATACTTCATATAGTCTTCGTGGCGGAAATTCAATTGTTTTAAGTTTCTGGAAGAGTTCTTAACAAACTGGAAATTTTCTTCAAGGGTAATGCTCTCGTCCATCCAAGTTATCAAGCAATCTGAATTATAGCCGTGTCCTGCAAATGTTACTATGTTATCCAAGGTTTCCCCTGCTTTCTTTGCCGCAACAGCCTTCTCTAAGAACAAACCTATTGCCTCATACTTATCGCCACCAAGTTCTGCCGGATATTTAATTCTGGCAGAATAATATGTAGGGTTCAAGGTTTGACTACAGTCGGTTTTCAAATTATAATAGAAGAAATCTGTATCTACGCTGTCTCTGCCAATATACTCAAATTCAAGGTTTAGATCATCGTAAAAACGATCGCTTCCCACGCTGGATTCGTTGCGGTCGAACTTTTCTTCATCCATTTTGAATGCAGTGGTCATGTGTTGTGCATTCCTGACCATGGCAACAGGAATATCTCCAATCAGCACAATACCTTCCAGTTTTTTGGCTTTCTTGTGCAGCTTTTTGAGCTCTGCTCTAAGCATTTCCGGAGTTGCCCAATCGCCCCTCAAAATATAAGTAGAAAGACCATCGTCCTGAATAGCATCGCGATAAGCTATTACCTGAGCCTTTACCGCATTATAGGTGCCGTTGTCTATAACAATGGCAAATGTGTTGCCCTTTTTGGATGTAGGTTTTTCTAATTTTATATTTTGCCCCATCAGGGTAACGGTAAGGCAAATTGCTGTAACTGCTAAAAATATCTTTTTCATATTTGCCTCCTTTTATTTCTTTGAACTTAAACGGGTTATTGCACTTACAAGAGCTGGTTTCATTTCTTCCGGAGTGGTGCTGTCGCCCAGAAGCTTATTACAAGAATTTATTATTTCCTGCTTACGGTAAGAAAGATTCCACCAAGCCAGAGCCTCTGCCATCATAGTTCTTATAAGAGTGTTGTCTGTAGGATCTTCCATCACCTGTAGAGCCTTTGTAAGATTCTGATGATACGGACGGTTACGCATAAAATGAATATACGAAACACGATATGCAGATTTCTTATCCTTGCCTACAATAGTATTTATAGATTCTGCAGAAGGATTTGCCTCTACAAGTTTAAGAAGCTCTGCACTGTCTTTGTCTGAATTATAGAAATGCTTGTCTTTGAAGTAGTTATTGATAGCCTTTACTGCCACATCTTTATCAAAGCACAGAAGCGCACTGCTCGCATCAAATACAATTCTCGCAGCATGGCGGTCGTTCTGATAAGCATCTATCAGATAAGGCAGGAATTCCTCTGCCCCAACCTGCCCCATACGAGTAACAGCTATTCTGCGGATAAATTCAAAGCTATCTGTAGTAGAAAGTTTTAGAGCTTCCCAATAGTTTCTGTCGCCAATCTTTTCCAAAAGACGCAGTGAATTATACCTTACTATTGCATAAGGAGAGGTCTTTAATTTTTTTAGCAGAATGTCTGATATTCCGGGATAGTTGCCCTCAAACAACTTGATTTCTGCCATGTTCTGAACCTCAGGATTAGCATCGTCTAAACGGCCAAACCAATAGTTATTATCTTTGATTGTAAGCACTTTGTTAAGGTCTTCTGCTCCCGAATACGGTGTAAAGTGGAAAGTAGGGTCGCCTATGATATGACTCTCAAGTATGTTTATATGCTGAGCCCACAGCCCTACTCTAACTCCATCTTTTAAAAGACCGAGAAGATCAAATGCACTCTTGTCTTGCAGTACATTTACACTGTTTGCAAAGGTTACTACACAGTTTCCTTTGGCCATTATAAACTTACCTGCAATAAAATCCGGATTACGATAATCGCCATTGTAACATGCGTCAAAGATTACCATTCTCGGATTAGGAGCTATATCGTTGATTTCTTCAAGAATGATACCGGTAGCTAAGTCGAGTAAAGAATCTGCTTCTACCTGTTTTGGATCGTTATAATCTGAATACCATGTCTGATCCAAGCCCCACTCCTCTGCCCTCATCTTAGCACGCTCAAAATTGCGACGCGCAAGAGAACGAAGATAATTACCAAGATACTCTGAAGGTTGCCTGTCTTCCGGATATCCTGCAAGATACATTCTATGAAAATCTCCATGCTCATGGAAAACCATAAAATCTACATCTGCACGGCGAAGCTCCTTGATAACATAAGGCTTAACATAGTCGAACATATTGTATCTAAGGTAACGAGCCTCTCCTTCTTTCTTGAAAATATCAGGGAATTGCTCGTTTACGATTTGCTGTTCAGACCTCCATGCAGTTATGGAGTTAGAGTACGAGCCATGGCCTGTATAAGAAACAAACTGATCGAATTTGTTGTCTGCCTTATGTTCTCTTACAGCCTTCTCCAAATATGCAGCTATTTGCTTACAGCCACAACCATTACTGCCTTGAGCCTGAATTCTGCCCACATAGATATCGCATTCTATATAAGGAGTAGAATCCGGGGCTAATTCATAAAAATGTTTGAGCCCCTTTGTAGAGTCTGCTATCTTGTTGAATTTAAGATCAAAATCGTCGTAGAATCTATCCGAAGGAACCGCCACTACTTCAAGTGGATACTCTCTTTCGTCCATCTTGTAGGCGCTTGTCATAAACTGAGCCTTCATTACCATTGCAATTGGAATATTGCCAATGAAAACAGCGCCTTCCAAATTATTTTCTTTGTAGAGTTTTTTTAGAATGTCTTTTACCTGTTCCGGAGATTCCCACTTAGCAGAAACTACAAAAGTAGGAAGCCCCTCGCTCTCTATTGTTTTCTTATACTCAGCCACCTGTGGCGCACACTTTGTTAAAGTATGGCTGTCTATTACCACAGCAAAAGAAGTTTTACCGGAAACCGAAGGTTGCTCTATCTGCTGAGCAAAAAGGTTTATATGGCAAAGCATCAGAAACAGCGGTAATGCAATACTCATCAATTTCTTTATCATTTTACTTGCTTTTTTGGAGATGGTTAAAAAATACAGGGCAACTAAAAGAAAACCGCGTTGTTTGCCCTTTAGTCCACCCCTGTATCAATTACTAATAACTTAGAAAGTCAGACCTACTTTTACGGCTATTATATTTCTTTTCCTGAAAATACTTTTTTCTTGGTTAGCTCCGTGCTGTGTGTGAAGGAATGGGAACTTCTTAATAGCATCGCCCCAAGTAGTATTGTCACCACTTGGCTTGAAGTTCTCATAAGCAAAGCTAACAAACAGAGAAGAGAGGCTCTTCAGTCCGCTGAAAGAGTAGGTAACATTACAACCCCACTTCATGTAGTCGGAACTTTGATAAATGAAATCCACTAAGGCAAAGTCTGTAAAAGCTTTGTTATTTTCCTTAACTCCGCCATAATCAAAAGTACCTCTGGAGTTGTTGTTTACACCGGCATTCACATTAAACATAAAGCCGTTCTTGGCATTTAGAAGCAGGGTATAGGTAACATCTGCTCCAAAGAAGAAGTTGTTTATCTGCTTGTGAGTAGCTGGTACATAGTATAAAAACTTATCTTTTGAACTCACTGCATTCAATCCCAACTTCCAAGTGTAGCCATCGCCTTCTGCCTTGATGTAGTCTAAATTAAACTTCTGAGTTATGGTAGCAAACTGAGAACGCTCAAATTTTGCATCTGTAATATAACTCTGTATTTCGTAGGTATTGTCGTATGTTTGGAAGTACTCAACACCACGGCGGTCGTTATTATCGTACCTGTAACGGAAGAAGAAACGATCCTCTTCTGTTGCATTGTACTGAGCCGCAAAGTTTACTCCCCATACGTTTTTTTTCAGAGTACCGCTCATTTGCGGCTTTAAGTAGTTACAAAGAACATCCTCTACTCTGTACAGATAATCTCCTGAAATCAGAGCTTTAAACTTGTCATTTTTAAAGCTGTACTGCAAGCTTCCGCCAAGGGCATTAGCATTATAGTTACGCAGTTTGTTAATGCCGGCAAACGATGCGATAATGCCTTCGTTAAAGAAGCCGGGAGCCACCATTTCCCAACCAAACTGATCTGTAAGACGGTTTAGATTGTCTGCTGAACCATCTTCGCGATAGCTGGTATAATGGAATACCGCACCCACACTGTTGTTCGGGTTAAACTCCCAAA
>ONYJ01000083.1 GCA_900322025.1 uncultured Bacteroidales bacterium
AATAAAAACTAAATTAATCCCTTGGATAAATGACATAATTAAGCATTCTGATATATCGAAAGGCGCAAATTGGTTAGAACCTTTTTTTGGGACAGGAGTGGTTGGTTTTAACTCTCTCTTGAGAGGTTCTTTTATTGTTGGTGATATAAACCCTCATATAGTCAATTTTTATTCTGAAATACAGTCAGGGCACATTACCTCATATTCAATGAGAGCATATTTGGAACAAGAGTCAATAAAACTCTCATGCGCAGAGGATAATGGATATGCATATTACAAAGAAGTTCGGAAACGTTTCAATGAAAGTCATTCTCCATACGATTTTATCTTTCTGTCGAGGGCTGGTTTCAATGGGATGATGAGGTTTTCTAAAAGGGGAGATTGGAATATTCCATTTTGCAAAAAGCCGAATAGATTTTCTCCTTCCTATATTACTAAAATTTGCAATCAGGTTTCTTCTGTTTCAAAAGTAATTGCTAAAGGAAACTGGTCTTTTTATAATTGTGATTTTGAAGATATTATTTCCAAGGCAAAAGAAGGAGATCTAATATATTGCGATCCCCCATATTTTGGAAGATATGTTGATTATTATAGCGGATGGACTGAGTCTGACGAAGAAAGACTATTTTATGCACTTTCTAAAACGAAGGCTTTTTTTATTCTATCAACTTGGCATCATAATGATTGGCGAAAGAACGAAATGATTGACAAATATTGGAGGCGATTCAACCTTTGTACACAAGAACATTTTTATCACAGTGGAGGAAAAATTGAAAACAGACATCCCATTGTAGAGGCGTTGGTTTTCAACTTTGAGTATAAAAATATTGTGTTAGAAGAAGAAAATGAAGAACTAGTTTTATTTGAATAAAGGCAGATATGACATTGGCGAATGTTTTTAGCTTATTAGCTGTAAGATGGGATGTTAATCCGTATATTTTTTCTATTGGCGGATTTCAGTTAAGATGGTATGGTATTCTGTTTGTGAGCGGTTTTGTTTTTGGATATTGGCTGTTTGCAAAGTTCTATAAAAGAGAGGGATTGCCGTCTAAACTTTTAGACCCCATGCTGTATATGCTTTTTATATGTGCTCTTGTTGGAGCGAGGTTGGGGCATGTATTTTTCTATGAGCCAGAATTTTATCTTGCCAATCCTGGAGAAATTCTGAAGGTTTGGCACGGGGGGCTTGCCAGTCACGGAGGGGCTATTGCCATTCTTTTTGGAGTATGGTGGTATGCTCGCCGATACGGACAAAAGTACAACATAGACTATGTGTGGACGGTGGATAGGCTTGCCATTGCTATACCTTTTGCCGGCATGGCTATAAGGCTTGGAAATCTCATGAATTCAGAGATATATGGCTATCAGACAAGTGTGCCGTGGGGCTTTATTTTTGTTCGCGATGGGCAAACCTTGCCACATCATCCTACTCAGCTATATGAGGCTCTGGCTTATCTGATGATAGGACTTATACTGCTTTATTTATATGGCAGAGAGGCTAACAAAAGCGAAAATCGCAAGACAACGGCAATATACAGGGGCTTTTTATTTGGACTTTTCTTGGTACTGCTGTTTGGAGCCAGGTTTGTGATAGAATTTTTTAAACTTCCCCAAGAAGGAACCGATGCAGCAGCCTCGGCAGCTGCAGCTGCAGCAGGCGGAACAAGGCTTCTGAACAACGGGCAACTTCTAAGCATTCCGTTTATTATTGCCGGACTCATATTCATAGTATGGAGTTACAAGGCAAAGAAGCCTGTGTTAAGGTCTTAACTCCACAGCAAAAGCAACTTCTACAGTTTTAGGTGTTTTAACAGACGGGTGGCAAAGTGGGAGGTTCCTAAGTCGGTCATGTGATCTCCATCTACAGTATCTTCATTGTCAATTCCTCTTTTCTTAGAAACATTGATAAAGCGCAGGTTTTTGAGTGGTCCGGTGTGGAACTCTTCTCCTGTGATAGGGTTTTTTATTGTGGTTCCGTGCTTTTTAAGCCGCTTGTAAATGTCTTTGATTAGAATATTTTCTTGCACCATATCGCTGTTGTTTTCCGGCAATATAAATTGCTTAGGGTATTCAAAGTTGTTTACGATATATACGGGCACGTTTGGATTTGCATAGGCTATGCTTCCTATAAAATAATCAGAGCTATCTCTTGTAGTGGCGTAGGTGCAGTTTGGCAGACAATCTATTACAATGGCAGCAACT
>ONYJ01000054.1 GCA_900322025.1 uncultured Bacteroidales bacterium
AATTCCTAAAATGATAGCGGACATTGCAGCAGGTTTTGTGTCTATAAAATATGGTTTTATGGGCCCTAACTTTGCAACCGTATCTGCTTGTGCTTCTTCTTCGCACGCAATACACAGTGCGTATGACATGATATTGTTGGACGAGGCTGATATGATAATAACCGGAGGAGCAGAAGCAGCTATAACCATACCGGGTGTGGGCGGTTTTAATTCTGCGAAGGCTCTTTCTACAAGAAACGATGATCCTAAGACAGCTTCTCGCCCATTTGACAAAGACAGAGACGGATTTGTTTTGGGAGAGGGAGCCGGTATTCTGGTGTTAGAAGAGTACGAACATGCCAAGGCTCGCGGGGCAAAGATTTATGCAGAACTTAAAGGCAGCGGCATAAGTGCAGACGCATATCATATCACAGCACCTCATCCGGAAGGCCTTGGAGCAAGGGCTGCCATGACAATAGCCCTTAAAAGAGCAGGAGTAAAACCAGAAGAGGTTGACTATATAAATGTACACGGCACATCTACTCATCTTGGAGATATAGCAGAACTGAAGGCTATAAAGGATGTATTCGGAGATGCTGTATATAACATAAATATTTCTTCTACAAAGTCTATGACCGGGCACCTTTTGGGGGCTGCCGGTGTAATAGAGGCAATGGCTTGTATCCATGCTATAAACAGCGGGATAATTCCTCCTACAATTAACCATTTTACAGACGATCCGGAAATAGACTCAAAATTGAACCTTACTTTTAATAAAGCTCAGAAGAGAGATGTTAGAATTGCCCTTACAAACACATTCGGATTTGGTGGGCATAACAGCACAATGATTCTGGCTAAAGTTGAGGATTAGGCAACAGGGGCGTTTTTATTCCTCCGCTCCATATCCAGTCTTATAAATATAAACAGCAGGATGGTAAAGCTCATCATGCTGGATCCTCCGTAGCTGAGGAAAGGCAGAGGTATGCCTATTACCGGCAGTAGGCCAATTGTCATTCCTATGTTTATTACAACGTGCATCAAGAAGATAGATGCTACGCAATAGCCGTATATTCTGGAAAAGGCATCGTGATTCTTTGAGGCAAGCAAAATAATGCGGATAATCATAAATATGTAAACCCCTAACAAAACGATACAGCCCAAGAAACCCCATTCTTCTCCAACTGTGCAGAATATGAAGTCTGTACTCTGTTCCGGCACAAAATTGTACTTGGTTTGTGTTCCATTCAAAAAACCTTTGCCAAGAAAGCCGCCGCTACCTATGGCTATTTTAGACTGATGCACATTATAGCCAATACCTCTGAGATCTTCTGTAATGCCCATCAAATTCTCTATTCTGGCTTTTTGATGAGGCTGCAGTACTTTGTCGAAGATAAAGTTTACAGAAAATACCATTATAATTCCCAGCATAACGGAGAGAAAAAGATATCCCCCTCCTCTGAAATCTTTTCTTAAAATCAGATCTCTGAGCCATAATACAGAATGTGGAATAAAGAGAATTATTGCCCAAATTTCCGGTTTAAAGATTTTTAAGAATTCTAATGCTGGTATTTGTGCTAATCGTGGAATAAAGCCCATAAGAACTATTACGGCTATGGCCGATAAAAACCAGCTTGTTTTTCTTGTAGCTACAAACCGTATAAGGCAGCCGGCTGCTAAGGTACATATTACAGACAGTAAAGGGGAGCCGGCAATAGTTGCCACAAATATGGCAATAATGCCAAGTCCGAATATAATAAACCATCCGCTAAGTCCTTCCATGTAGAAAACAAGAATAAGGCCTAAGTAAACAAGGGCGCTACCGGTTTCTTTCTCTAACAATATCAGCATAATGGGGGCTATCACTACCAGAGCGCTTCTAATAGCATCTTTTCTGTTAGAAAGAGAAAAACCATATTTGCTCATTACATACGAAAGCAGTAGGGCGGTTGTAATCTTAGAAAATTCGGCCGGTTGTAATCCAAACGAGCCGATAAAGAACCAGCTCTTTGAGCCGTTTACCTCCTTTCCTACGAATATGACAGCGGCCAGCATTACCAGCATCACCATGTACATAAGAGGCGTTAGGGGCGGCAAACTCCTCGGATTTATTATGTAGAGTAAAAAAATGGCAACAATTACAGACAGTACTACCCAAGCGAATTGAAGCCCATATCTTTGGCTGAAATCTAAAATAAAAGAGTGTTCGTCTGAATAAACGGCAGAGTATATGTTTAACCAACCGTACAGCACTAAAAACAGATATGAGAGCAGCAAGCCGAAATCTACCTTTCGCCCTTTGGAACCGCCGGTGTAGTACAATTGTGTCATCTTCTTCTTGTTTTAACAGGCACAAAAACTTTGAGATTTTGGTGTATTACAGCTTGTTCCACATCTTTTCTGCTAACCTCTCCTTTAAGATACTTTTCTACGATAAGAGAAGCCACTGGTGCTGCCCAAGTACCGCCTGCTCCGGAATTTTCCAAATATACGCAAACAGCTATTTTAGGATCGTCTTTTGGAGCAAAACACATAAAAACCGAGTGGTCTTTACCATGAGGGTTTTGGGCGGTGCCGGTTTTTCCGCATACTGCAATATCGTTTATAAAGGCTCTGCGAGCTGTTCCTCCGGCTCCCTGAGGGGCATTAACTGCGAGATACATCCCTTGTATTACAGGTTCAAAATGTTGGGCTTCTACATCTACCCAGTGCTTTTGGGTGTACTTTGCCATGCGAGCAGAATCGGGAGGACTTTTAATAAGGTGAGGGATAATATAATATCCTCTGTTTGCTATAATTGCAGCCAAATTTGCAATCTGGAGAGGAGTTGCTCCAACCTCTCCCTGTCCTATGGCAAGTGAGAGAATGTTGAAGGCATTCCATCTACCTTGTCCGTGTATTCTGTCGTATGTTTTTATAGAAGGAAGGGTGCCTTGCAACTCTGCCGGAAAATCGCTGCCCAACTTAACCCCAAAGCCAAACTTCATAACTTGCTCTTTCCAATGTTCAAATGCATTGGCAATAGGCTGATGAGCAGGGTCTCTCATCATGCCTCTAAACACATTGGCATAATATGCATTGCAGCTCATCATTATAGATTCTTTCAAATCCAAAGGAGTGCGGTGTCCGTGGCAACCCATTTTTCCTCCGGAGTAGAAAAAACCTCTGGCACAAGAAAATTTAGTTTGCGGAGTTATTACACCATTCTGCTGAGCAATCAGGGCATTTACAGCCTTAAAAACACTGCCGGGAGGGTAGGCACTCATTACAGCCCTGTTAAACATAGGCTTATATGGATCTGCGGCGATTTTCGAATATTCTTGCCTTATATTGGACAAATCTTCTACACTTAACCCGGGAGCCGAAACAATACACAGTATTTCTCCGGTAGAAGGCTCTATGGCCACAATGCTCCCAACTTTATTAGACATAAGCTTTTCTCCATATTGCTGTAGAGGACCATCTATACTGGCTATAAGGTCTTTACCCGGAACGGCTTCTACATCTAACTCTCCATTTCTAAAACTTTGCCTAACTCTGTTGTGAACATCTCTTACCATAATGTTGTAGCCCTTTTTACCACATAGCACATCTTCGTAAGACCGCTCTAACCCCGTAATCCCTACATAATCCCCTCTTTTGTATTCGGGATGCTTGGCTAAATAGGCAGAATCTGCTTCGTTGATATATCCGTAGAGGCTGGCACCGGCTTCGTATGGGTATATTCTTGCTGTTCTGCTTATGGCATAGAAGCCCGGAAACTTATATGCCTTTTCTGCAAAGAGGTTATAATCTTTTGCAGATACCTGTTTTATGAAAGTAAAACTCTGATATCCAATTTTTCTTCTATTCTGGCGATAATTCTCCAACTTTTTTACAATAGTTTGGTAATCTAAGTGAAAAGTATTGCAAAAATCTATAGTATCGAATTCTTTAACATCTATAGGGGTTATCATAATGTCGTATGTGGTTTTGTTTCCCACCAAAGTATTTCCGTTTCGGTCTTTGATTTCTCCTCTTGCAGGATACTTGGTTTGGTACGACAAAGCATTGTTTTCTGCATTTATCTTATATCGGCTATCTACTATTTGAAGATAGAATAGCCTGATAGTTAAGCATATTGCAATAACAATAATTCCAGATATTAAAAGAATCTTCTTATCCATAATTTAAGAAGAAGATAGGCCAATACTACATTAACGGCTACATTGATTAGAATTCTGAGAACAATGTAAACAAACGCACTTGCTCCGCTGCCGTCTATAAGTACATAGGGTACGAAGAACACTAAGTAAGATACTACGAGTAGGATAATAAGGTTCTCTTGCCGGAAGGCACCGTTATTTATATCAAACTCTTCAGACTGCATGTTATATTTTCTCATAGGCCTGATAATCATAGGCTTTACTGCTCCAAGCAGAGTGCCGCACGCTGCATTTAAGCCTAAAATTCCATCTGCGAGAGCGTCTGTTAGCAGGCCAACTCCAAAGCCCGCTGCCATGAGAAGATATGTGCTTGTATCTGCCGGCAGTAAAATAATAACCAATGGTATAACAACTATATAGAGCATTGGCCATAGATTGAGAAACTCACTGAACAGCAATTGTAGAATCAGTATGACAACCACCCCTGTTATGTACTTAACCCAACTCATTTCTTTGAGGTCGATACCGGTTTTATAGCAGAGAGAGAGTCTATTTCTCTCTTATTATTATTCTTAACTATTATCACATAACTTAAATTGGCAAAGTCTTGAAAAAGCTTTACTTCAATTTTTTGGTGTGCCCCATCTACTATAGAAGTGGAAACAGCTTCTCCTACCGGAATGTCCGAAGGAAAGAAGGAGGAGTTTCCGCTGGTATAAACTGTATCTCCCTTTGTTATCTGCGCACTTAGAGCTACTTCTGTGAGGTGGGCTGTGCGTATGCTTCTGCCTTCCCACTTCAGGGTTCCGAGCAACTCGTCTTTCCCTATTTTGGCGCTAATGCTCTGTTGCGAGTTCAAAAAAGACATTACATAGCAGAATCTTTCTCCTGTGGCTCTCACAATACCTACAATACCGCTGGGAGTAATTACTCCAAGATCCTCTGTTATACCATCTTTCTTCCCCTTGTCTATTATGAGATAGTTGTGAGAAGAATTGAGGGTATTCTTTATAACTTTGGCCAAGGTAAAAGAATAATCGTCGAAGCGAGAATTGCCCATGTTTGTTTTGAGTTGGGCAGAAATCTCTTCGAGTTTTACCGCTCCCTGTTCACGCGAAATATAATCTTTATAAAACGCATTTTGTTTGAGTAGTCTGGAGTTTTCTTCCACTAACTCTTTGTTTATGAGGCGTAACTGGGTGTAATTTTTAATAGCCGTACTATTACTCCAAAAAAAAGACTGTACCTGTCTTACTCCCTCCATTATTCTGTATTTCTGTACGATACTGTTGTTAATAATTAACAGTACACATACTGTTTCCAGAAGAACAAAGAAGAAAAACTTTCCTATTGAGTTGTAAATCAGAGGAGGAAGCTTCATTCTTTTTTATCTCATCAGATATGGCAGAAAACGGCGCTTACTTAAATTTTTGAGTGCGGTGTTGGCACCTCTTGCAACTGCTCTTAGCGGATCTTCCGCAACATGGAAAGGTATTTTCAACTTGTCTGAGAGCCTCTTGTCTAAGCCTCTGATAAGAGAACCTCCTCCGCTAAGATAGATGCCTTCTTTTACTATATCTGCATACAACTCAGGCGGAGTTTGTTCCAGAACTTTAACAATCATAGTTTCTATCTTAGCTAAAGACTTGTCTAAACAATGCGCTATTTCCATGGAAGTTACAGCTACCTCAACAGGATAGGCGGTCATTAGGTTAGGGCCTTTTGCAATGTATGGCTCAGGTGGGGTTTCCAATTCCGGAATAGCAGCTCCTACGGCAATCTTTATTTTTTCCGCGGTAATTTCGCCCACTCTGATATTATATTGCTGCCTGAGATATTGCTGTATGTCTGAGGTGAATACATCTCCTGCTACCTTCAGGCTCTCATTCCACACAATTCCTCCTAAAGAAATAACGGCACATTCTGTAGTTCCTCCTCCTATATCCACAACCATGTGGCCTGCCGGCTCTTCTACATCTAATCCAATTCCAATGGCGGCTGCCATAGGCTCCAAGATTATATGCACATCTCTTCCTCCGGAATGCTCTGCGGCCTCTCTTACTGCTCTGGTTTCCACCTCTGTACTGCCACTTGGAATGGCTATAACTATTCTTAGGTTAGGGGTAAAAAAGGAGGCTCTTTTATTGTTTATCATTTTTATCAGACCTCTGATCATGTGTTCTGCGGCTTCAAAATCCGCAATAACACCATCCTTCATTGGCCTAATAGTCTTGATATTAGGATTTGTCTTTTCGTGCATCAGCCTTGCTTGCTTACCTATTGCCATAGGCTTTTTTGTATTCATGTCTATTGCAATAATGGAAGGCTCGTCAACCACTATTCTATCTTTCATGAATATTACGGTGTTAGCCGTTCCAAGGTCTATTGCAAGTTCCTGAGTTAAAAATGAAAGTGCCATATAGTATATAATTTTTTTGCAGTTTAATTTTTTTAGTGCTTGAAATGCCGAATACCGGTCATAACCATAGCAATATTGTTATCGTTGCAGTAATCTATGCTTTCGTTGTCTCTTATAGAGCCGCCCGGTTGAATAACATCTTTAATGCCGCTATCAGCAGCTATTTCTACACAATCTTTGAAAGGGAAGAAGGCATCTGAAGCCATTACCGCTCCATTGGTGTCGAACCCAAAAGACTTGGCTTTGCTTATGGCCTGCTTTAAGGCATCTACTCTGGAAGTTTGCCCAATTCCGCTACCAATAAGCTGTTTGTTCTTTGCAATAACAATGGCATTAGATTTAGAGTGTTTTACAATTTTGTTTGCAAACAATAAATCTTGTATCTTGCTCTTATCTGGTGATGTTAAGGTACATACGTTTAAGTCTGCTTCGCTTTCGGTATAAGAATCTCTCTCCTGAACCAATACCCCTCCCAGTAGAGAACGGAATTTTTCGGAAGGTAGGTCTATATTGTTGTTCACAAGGATTATTCTGTTTTTCTTAGATTTCAGAATCTCTAAGGTTTCTGGAGAATAGGCAGGAGCTATGCACACCTCAAAGAAAATCTTGTTCATCTGTTCTGCCAAATCTTTTTCTACAGGCGAATTGGTAACAATTATTCCTCCGAAAGCCGAAACCGGATCTCCTTCCAGGGCCTTTTCCCAAGCCTCCAAAGCCGTATTACTGCTTGCACAGCCGCAGGCGTTGTTGTGCTTTACAATGGCTACAGTAGGTTCGGAAAAGTCTGAAATCAATTCTATTGCAGCTTCTACATCAAGAAGGTTGTTGTAGGATAGTTCTTTGCCGTGAAGTTGCTCCGGTAGAGATTTTTTTGTGCCAAAGTAAAAGCCTTTCTGGTGCGGATTTTCTCCGTAGCGCAACGGGCGAGCTTCTGCCTCAATCTTGTTAAAGATAGGAATCTTTATTTTTCTGTTAAAGTAATTGAGAATGGCACTGTCGTATGCAGAAGATACTGCAAATGCAGTAGTTGCAAGATATTCTCTTTGTTCAAGTGTCGTAGAGCACTCGTTTTCTTTAAGGCATCTTGCTATAAATGGATATTGTTCTCTGGAAGGAACAATGGCAACATCTGCATAATTTTTGGCGGCAGCTCTTATGAGAGAAATTCCTCCAATATCTATCTTTTCTATTATCTGTTGATGTGCCGCATTATTGGCCACATATTCCTCAAACGGATATAAATCAACAATAACCAAATCTATAGGAGCTATGGCATAGGTAGAGAAATCTTTCTGGTCTGAAGGATTGTCTCTCCTGCCTAAAATACCTCCGAAGATAGTAGGATGGAGAGTCTTTACTCTTCCTCCAAGTATAGATGGATAGTGGGTTAAATCCTCAACTTTTGTTACATCTATGCCATTTTCCTGTAAAAAATCTGCGGTACCTCCTGTGGAAAGAATTTCTACTCCTCCTTCCTTCAAAAGTTTTGCTATGTCTGCGATTCCGTCTTTTTCATAGACCGAAATCAAGGCTTTTCTTACTCTTTTCACAACGCATCAAAATTTGACTACCTACAAAATTAAAAAATTAGGTCAAATATTTTATAATTTTGTCTCATTAAAAAATCAAAGAATGAAGCGTTATGCGGTAATCACAGCCGGAGGTGTAGGCAAGAGGATGAAATCCAAAGTGCCAAAACAGTTTCTCGATTTGGATGGCAAACCCATACTCTTGAGAACAATAGAGTTGTTTACCTCTTTGGATATAGAGGTAGAAATAGTGCTTGTTTTGCCTCCTTCTCACATAGAGTTATGGAAAGATTATTATAATACCCATAATCTTGATTTTCCGCATACCATAGTGCCTGGAGGTATTACAAGATTCCATTCTGTGAGAGCGGCTCTGGAAATTATTCCAGACGAGGCTATAGTGGCTGTTCACGACGGAGTACGCCCTATAGTGCCTAAAGAACTGCTTATGGAGTTGCTGAACTATCCTTTAGACAGCCGTTGTGCCGGAGTTATTCCTGTAATTCCGGTTGTTGAATCTATGCGCGAACGCAAGTACGATAGTAACGGAAATCCAATATCTTCTCAGCCGGTAACTCGAGAAAACTACATGCTGGTGCAAACTCCGCAGGTTTTTGAATCAACTCGCCTGAAGGCAGCATACCAAAAACCTTACTCTCCGCTATTTACAGACGATGCCACCGTAATGGAGAATAGCGGATACAGTTTTGATACCATAGAAGGGAGCAAGTTTAATCTTAAAATTACAACTAAAGACGATCTACACTTTGCTCGCCTGCTGTTGCCTTCTGATTAGGGCTTTTTCTTGTAGTTTTTTTTCTGTTTTCTGTGATAACCTTTTTCTTCCGGATGGTCTTTAACCCACACTTGGCGTTCTATTGCCTGGTCTAAAGAAACTAATGTTTCCGTGTCTTGAACACTTGGGATATTCTGTATAGTATTGATTAGTATGTCCAAAAGATGATCGTGGTTGAAACAATACATCTTGAGCAGTAAAGTGTGACGGCCGGTTACAAAATGACACTCCACTACTTCTGGAATTTTTCTGAGGGCTTCAATTACTTCCGGATACTTGTTTACAGGAGAAAGATTAACCTCTACAAAAGCACAAACGTCGAGTCCTATTGTGGAAGGTTTTACCAACAATCTGGAGCCGGTGATAATGCCTAAAGATTCCATCTTCTTGAATCTCTGGTGAATAGCAGCACCGCTAACCCCACATTCGCGAGCTATTTCCAGAAAGGGGGTTCTTGCATTTTTTACCAATGCAGAAAGAATTTTCTGATCGGTATCGTCTATTTGATACTTTGCCATTTTTTAAGAATTAAGCACATTATCTATACATGGCAAAAATAGAATAATTAACGGGAACCGCCAAAAATGTTACAAATTGTTAAGCCTATTGTAATAATATAGCCATCTCATAGGTACTTGCCCCTCTGCGGCAGTATTATAGTCTTCTTCTGTACAAGGCATGAGTTCTGTTGTATTCTTCTTTATAACCGGCACTTCCATCCACCATCGGCCGGTGGCTACGCTGGTTATAAAAGTGAGAGTATCGCCATGAGAGCAAAAATCTATAATTCTGTGTTCAAACTGATTAGGCAATTTGCCCTTCTTTTTTTCTTTTGCCGGATCTTCCTTTATGTTGTTAGCTACAGCATCTGCTATATGCCATGCAACCTGTGCGGTAAGGTTGGCGCAAACCTGAGGGCATTTGCTCTTAGGCAAGCCATAAACAAACACTGCTTTCAAATCGCAAGAGAAACCTATAAATCGGGCAATCTGGCAAATTTCGTTGGCAAAGAAACCGTTTGGATTTGTGTTACCTTCCCATGGATAATCGGAGTGCTTTACACTTGTCATATCGAGAAAAACATACTTGACATTGCGCACCAGTGGCTCTACAGAGGCCATGTTGTCTCTAAACTCTCCAAGATGAATTGTGCCAAAACCGGCGCTGTTGAGCAGAGCTTCTTTTTGTGGAGGGAACAGATATTTTTGAGCCCCGATTAGCGAAAAATTCTTTTGCTTTCTGATATTCTCTACAAGAGAGATAGGAAGACCTGCTCCCGAGCCTATAATTGCAGCCGAGAAGTTCTTGCCTATATGGAGAGCTGTTAAATCTGGAAACTTTTCGTTGCACAATACAATGTGCGCCAGTATGTTAGATTTGGTTGTGCTTTTCTTCTTTAGGGCGGTGAGATATTCGTTTAAGGTAGAAATTTTAACTTCCTCCATATTTGGAGAAATCAGGTACAATTTCTTATATGCGGCTTTTACCAAGTTCTTTTCCATGGGTTATTTAGACTTAACACTCCTTTTGGCGGAACTCTTTTTACTATTAGTAGCTTCGGAACTGCTTATTATAGTTTTGCAGTCTTCTATGGTGAGCTCTTCTGCAACCTTGCCTTTAGGAATCTTATAGTTTCCTCCGGCATGTTTGAGATAAGGCCCGTATCTTCCGTTTATAATCTGGATGTCTTCTTGTGCAAATTCTTTTATCAGGCTCTTTTCCGCAGCTTGCTGCTTTGCTTGTATAAGCGTAAGAGCTTGCTCTAAATCAATGGTATAAGGATCTTGTTCTTTTGTAAGGGAGAAGAACTTTCCATCGTATTTGATATATGCTCCATAGCGTCCTATTGCGCTGGTAATTTCTTTTCCCTCATGAGTGCCTACAAACCTTGGCAGTTCAAAAAGCTTGATAGCCTCTTCTAAGGTTATTGTTTCTATAGACTGGTCTTTTCTTAACGATGCAAATTGTTTTTGAGGGTCTTCTGAATTTCCTTTTTGAGCCAGTGGACCATATTTGCCCAATCTCACAGAAATCACTTTGCCGTCTTTTGGATCTGCTCCTAACTCTCTTTCAAAATTCACATGAGTATGTTCTTGATTCTGGTGCTCTACTACCTGATGGAAAGGAGAATAGAAAGAAGACATAAGCGAAATCCAATTCAGCTTTCCTTCTGCTATTTTGTCGAAGTCTTCTTCTATTTTGGCTGTAAAGCCATAGTCCATAATTTCCTTGAAATTTTCTTCCAGATAGCGTGTTACCACCGTGCCCATATCTTGTGGGAAGAGCTTTTTCTTTTCGGCTCCTACGGTTTCGCTAACGGTTGTAACAGCAATTTTTCCTATACCCGCCTCCGGCTTTGGATTAGTAAGAGTGAGTTTAAGAGCATCTCTCTTTATTCCTGGTCTTGAGTCTATGAGCACATAACCTCTTTTGCTGGTTATTGTTGTAATGGTTGGAGAATATGTACTTGGCCTTCCTATGCCGAGCTCTTCCATTTTTTTCACTAAAGAAGCTTCTGAATAGCGTGGCGGCTTGGCGGTAAATTTCTGCAGAGCCTCTATTTGCAGAGCTTCCATAGCTTCTCCAATTTCTAAGGTAGGAATAAGCTGATTCATTTCTTCTTCCTCCGGTTCGTCGTCTTTCCCCTCAATGTACAGGCGGAGGAATCCGTCCGACAAAATGTGTTCGCCTTCGCAAACGAACCTTTGCTGAAACTTGTCTGCCTCTATGGAGATTATTGTTTTTTCAAGTTTGGCATCGGCCATCTGCGAGGCTACAGCTCTCTTCCAAATAAGTTCGTATAGTTTCTTTTCTGCCGTAGTGCCTTCTATTGTTTTATTGGCTGCATAGGTTGGGCGAATAGCCTCGTGTGCCTCTTGTGCCCCCTTGCTGCGGGTGTGGAATTGCCTTACTTTGGAGTACTGTTCTCCATAATTTTCTATAATGGCCTGCTTTATTGTATTGATGGCAAGAGAAGACAGATTGGTTGAATCAGTTCTCATGTAGGTAATCAGTCCACTCTCATAAAGTTTTTGAGCTATACGCATTGTTTGCGATACAGAAAATCCGAGTTTTCTGCTGGCCTCTTGCTGGAGGGCAGAGGTGGTAAAAGGAGGAGCCGGGCAGCGGCTGATCTCTTTCTTTTCTATAGAAGCTATGGAGAAACGGCAACCGCTATTGCATAATTCAAGAAAGGAAGTGGCTTCTTCCTGAGATTGGAATCGTTGCTCCAATACAGCATTCAACTTGACTTTTTGGTCGTGAGACTCAGGATGAAACAGGCCTGTAATTCTGAAAAAAGGAGATGGTTGGAACTGTTGTATTTCTTTTTCTCTATCTACTATCAGCCTTACGGCCACAGACTGTACCCTTCCGGCAGACAGCCCTTTGCCAACCTTTCTCCAAAGTACAGGCGAGAGTTCAAAGCCCACAATTCTGTCTAACACCCTTCTGGCTTGTTGGGCATTAACAAGATTTTCATCTACATTCCGTGGATTTTGAACGGCATTGAGTATAGCATCTTTTGTGATTTCGTGAAAAACAATTCGTTGAGTTTTCTTGGGATCTAAGTCCAACTTGTTTTGCAGATGCCAGGCTATGGCCTCTCCTTCGCGATCTTCATCGGAGGCCAGATATATTGTATCTGCCTTTGCCGCCAAAGCTTTCAGTTCTGCAACTACCTTTTTCTTGTCTGCAGGCACTTGATACTTTGGCTTAAAGCCGTTTTCTATGTCTATACCCAAAGCAGTTTTGGGCAAATCGCATATATGCCCGAAACTGGATCTGACCGTATAACCTTTTCCCAGAAATTTTTCGATAGTCTTGGCCTTAGCCGGAGACTCTACTATAACGAGTTTATCTCCCATAATCCCCACATTTGATTTTGTAAAGAGGTGCAAAGTAAATTAATAACTCCCATTCATTCCAAATTTTTATTTGTATTTTTGTTTCCATAATGCTTTGAAAGATGAAGATCAAAAACCGAAAACGCTTTATTAAGTGGCTGTGGCTCATGGTATTCAGCCCAATAATCGTTATACTTATATCTTTATTGCTGGTTTGGATGTTTGCAGATATTCCTTCGTTTGAGGAGCTGGAAGATCCGCAAAGCAACCTTGCTACGCAGATTATTGCAGATGACGGTACGCTTTTGAATACCTATCATGTGGAGAATAGATCCTATTCAAGCTATGATGAGTTATCGCCGAATCTGAAAAATGCGCTTATAGCAACCGAAGACGCCAGATTTTTCGACCATAGTGGAATAGACGGAAGGAGCTTGGTGAGGGTGGCCGTAAAGAGCCTTATGCTGGGTAATCGGGCGAGCGGTGGTGGAGGTAGTACACTTAGCCAGCAGCTTGCGAAAAGTCTTTTCCCAAGAGAACAGGTTCGGTCTAAAATACCGGGGGCTAAGTTGTTTTCTATGATTAAAATCAAGTTTAAGGAGTGGATTACGGCCATAAAGTTAGAGCGGAGTTATACCAAGGAAGAGATAATGAGCATGTACTTGGATGCAGTGTTTTTTGGCAGCAATGCCTATGGCATAAAGAGTGCCTCATCTTCTTTCTTTGGCAAACTTCCAAAAGATTTGAATGTGGAAGAGGCAGCCTTGCTTGTAGGTATGGTAAATAAACCTACCAAATACAATCCTGTACGCAATCCGGAACTGGCCCTGCAAAGGCGTAATCATGTGTTAAAGCAAATGAAAAAATATGGTTATCTAACAGATAATCAGTACGATTCCATAGTTAAACTGCCTATAGAACTTGCTTCCAGAAAAGATATAGACCTATCCAACGGTCAGGCTCCTTATTTCAGAGATATGTTAAAGCGGGTAATGAGTGCCTCAGAACCAAAGCGTTCTGCGTATGCAAATCACTATGATTATCAGCAAGATTCTATTTCGTGGAAGGAGAACCCTCTATATGGTTGGCTGAATAAAAACCTCAAGCCGAATGGAGAGAAATATGTGTTAGAGAAAGACGGATTAAAGATTATAACTCCTCTGAATGCAAAAATGCAGCGGTATGCAGAACAGGCGGCAGTTGAACATCTTAAATACTTACAACCACTCTTTAAAGACGATTTAAAATATCGTAAGAATTTTCCTTTTGCAGACGACACTCCTAAAAATGTAATAGAATCTCTTATGAAGCGGGCGCGCCGCTGGTCGGATCGTTACAAGAATATGAAAGAGGCTGGTTTCAGCGATGCCGACATAGAAAAGAGCTTTAATGTAAAAACCAAGATGAGGGTGTTTGCATGGAATAAGAAGGGTTATATAGATACCACCATGACACCAGACGACTCAATACGTTATTTCAAGTCTTTCCTAAGAACCGGACTTATGGCTATGGAGCCGGAGTCTGGTTATGTGCGGGCTTATGTAGGAGGAGCCAACTATAACTATTTCAAATATGATCAGGTTATGCAGGGTCAGAGGCAGGTAGGTTCTACTTTTAAGCCGTTTTTATATACTCTTGCAATGCAGGAGGGTTATACACCTTGTGATGTGGCTGTAAATCTTCCTCAATCTTTTGTTATAGGTAATAAAGTGTGGACACCCAAAGGCGGTGGCAATGGAGCTACTGTAACTCTCAAATGGGGGCTTACTACTTCAAACAACAACATTTCTGCATATCTGATGAAGCAGTTTGGGCCGGAAGCTTTAGTTCAGATGGCTCATAATATGGGTATAAAGTGTTATTTGGAACCTGTTCATTCGTTATGTGTGGGTAGTGCAGATGTTCCTGTATATCAAATGGTAAGCGCATATAATACCTTCCCAAGCCAGGGAGTATATGTAGAGCCTTTGTATGTATTGAGGATAGAAGACAAAAATGGCAGGGTATTAACAAATTTCGCTTCCAGAAAGCGTGAGGCCATAGGTGCCAGCACTGCCTATACAATGGTAGGTATGATGCGAAGCGTTGTTGATGCAGGAACCGGTGCCAGAATCAGGAGATATATAACAGGAGGAGAAATTGCCGGTAAGACAGGTACCACCAACGATAACTCGGATGGTTGGTTCATAGGCTATGTTCCAAGACTTACCGTGGGAGTGTGGGTTGGTGCAGAAGATCGTCAGGTGCATTTTAGATATACCGGTATGGGACAGGGTTCCAGTGTAGCCTTGCCTATTTGGGCTCTATTCATGAAAAAAGTTTTAGACGACCCTTCTACCGGTGTTTCTAAAGACGACCGCTTTATTAAACCTCAGGGCTATAGCCTTGATTGCGTAACACCAGACCAGACAAAAGACATCGGAGTTGATACAGACAACTTTATAGAAGAAAATTAACATAGAGAGCTTTAAGGCTATAGCAAGAAATTTAGTAAAACTTAGGAGTTGCAGGCCGTAAAGAAAAGCATAAAAGTTTAACGTTAGGGAATGCAAAAGAAGAATATTGCAATTATATGCGGAGGCG
>ONYJ01000051.1 GCA_900322025.1 uncultured Bacteroidales bacterium
GAACCTTAGTTGTAAAAACACGAACATGACTCAAACCAAGCATATAGAAATAATGGCTCCGGCGGGCAACTTCGAATGCCTTATGGCTGCCATACAGGGAGGGGCCGACTCAGTATATTTTGGAGTGGGGAGCCTCAATATGAGAAGCCACTCGGCCAACAACTTTACCAACGAAGAGCTTGCAGAAGTTGTCCGCATCTGCAAAGAGCATGGAGTAAAAACATACCTCACTCTCAACATTGTTGTATATCAGACTGAGTTGAACGAAGTTCAAAAAACTTTGCAGGCCGCTAAACAGGCTGGTATTTCGGCAATTATAGCTTCAGATATGGCGGTTATCACCATGGCTCGCAGTATGGGTATAGAAATCCATATATCTACCCAGATGAATATCTCAAACTTTGAAGCAGCAAAATTCTATGCACAGTTTGCAGATGTAATAGTGCTGGCTCGTGAACTGACACTGCCTCAAATTGCCGATATAAGCCGCAGGATAAAAGAAGAACAAATATGTGGACCAAGCGGCCAACTACTCCGTTTGGAGCTCTTTGTACACGGAGCTTTGTGTATGTCTATATCTGGAAAATGCTATCTCAGTTTGCAAGAATACAATGCCTCTGCAAACCGTGGCAGTTGCTATCAGCTTTGTCGCAGGGGCTACAGGGTAACCGACCTCGAAACAGGGAGAGAACTGAATATCGAAAACAAGTATATAATGAGTCCGAAAGACTTGTGTACCATAGAATTCATAGACAAAATCATAGAGGCAGGCATCAGCGTTTTTAAGATAGAAGGCAGGGCTCGTAGTGCAGAGTATGTAAAGATTGTAACCGCTGCTTACCGCCAAGCCGCCGATTCCTGCACTATAAATGCCAACACAGACAATTATGCAGAGCTGAAACAACAGCTAAAAGACAAGCTTTCCGGAGTATTCAATCGCGGTTTTTGGGACGGCTACTACCTTGGAGCTAAATTGGGTGAATGGAGCGAGGTTTATGGCAACAAGGCTAATCGCAAGAAAGTTTATGCGGCAAAAGTTACCAACTACTTCTCCAAGCTCGGTGTTGCAGAAGTTTTAATAGAGGCAGGAGAGATAAATGTAGGAGAAGAAATCCTTATTATAGGTCCTTCTACCGGTTGTATAGAACATACTGTTACAGAAATAAGAGTAGATCTAAAACCGGTAAACAAAGCCACTAAAGGCGATCTTTGCTCTATACCAATAACTGAAAAACTCCGCCGCTCAGACAAAATCTACATTTGGCAAAAGGCCTGATATTACTCCCAGGCACATAGGGCGCGCCATAATTGAATATCGTAATCCAGCAAATGCCGCACGCGAGGAGCGGTAAGTGAGTATTTCTGTATTATTTCCTCCTCTAAAAGCGGCTGTATTTCATTGCGATAAAGATAGAGAACCTCTTGCTTAGACAGCTTTACCCTATCTGAAAGTTGCTGATAAACTTCTTTATCTTTTTCATATAAACCCTCGGTTTTCACTCCCCGAACCATTTGATCAAATATAACCTCTGCTACCGTGCGATGATCAAAATTGCGAAGTGCCGCATAATCTACAAACTCTTTATATTGAGCATCTGTCATTCGGAAAGAGGCGCTTTTCTCAATATCCGCCTGTGTAGCATTAAGGAGCGTTGTCTCAGAACGAACAAACTCTGCTACATTAGGATTTTTCTTATAAAACTCTATTGCATACTCCTCCAGAATTCCACTCAACGATAAGGCCAATGCCGGACGGCTATAGGCATAGCCCGATACTTCAACATCGGGAGCAATACCTCCACCATCATACACAGTGCGCCCTTTCTTTGTCTTGAAAGCCTGTTTAAGAGAGTCGGGAACGCTTCCAACGCTACCATCGGGATTACGATGACTATAATCCATTATTTGAATACACCTCCCACTTGGAGTGTAGTATTTTGCAATGGTAAGCTTTAGCTTACCTCCGTAATTCACTGGTCTAAAACTTTGTACCAAACCTTTGCCAAATGTACGAGAGCCCATAACAGTAGCCCGATCCAAGTCTTGCAGAGCACCTGCCACTATCTCGGAAGAGGAGGCTGAAGATGAATTCGTAAGAACAAGGAGAGGTATAAGAGTATCCACCGGATTTTTGTCTGTAACACAGGTAAAATTACTGTCTTCTCCCCTGCCTCGGGCACTAACTACCAACGTTCCTTTTGGCACAAACAGAGAAACTGTATTTGTGGCCTCGTCCATAAGGCCGCCGCTATTACCTCTAAGGTCCAATACTATGCGTTTTGCTCCTTGCTGTTTCAAGTCTATCAGCGCTTTGCGCACATCTTCTGAACCATTGAGAGTAAAACTACTGTACTTAATGTAACCTACAGGAACTTCTCCGGAATAGGCTATAGAGCTATCCCGCATAAGTTTGCTGCCTTGCGGAAATTTAAGAAGGCCGTAATATGGAACATCTGAAGTATGAACCCTGTCTCTTGTAATAAGCTTTTCTTCTGTTTTTCCGGTGCGCCCTTTCTTTACCGTAAATTTAACTTTGGTAGAAGGGTTGCCCCTCATTCGCTTACTACACTCTTCCACCGATAGTTGGCTTATATCTATATCGTCTATCTTCATTATTATATCTCCCGGCTCCAGATTAAATTTTATTGCCGGTGAACCCTCGTATGTCTGCACTATCATAACCCCCAAAGAATCTTTGCGTATAGTGGCACCTATACCTCCATAAGATGCGGTAGTTATCATTTCTATAGCATCTTGCTCCTCTTCCGGCACATACTCTGTGTAAGGATCTACAGCCTCCAACATAGCATCTATGCCGCGATTTATAATTTTTGCAAAATTTACGGTATCTACATATTCCGTTGCCAATGTTCGAAGGATATTATATTGAATCTCAAGACTTTGAGTAAGCTTAAAATTGCGGTTCTGGGCATTGGCTACAGATGGTTTGCCCAACATAGTCAAAGAAATGATCGCAACTACAATTGCGGCTGATAATAACTTTGTGCTTAGAAACTTTGGAGAGGCAATATACTTTGTTCTGAACATAACTATTGAATAAAGGTTTATTCTCAAAAATAATCAAACTTTTGCTAACTTTGATTGTATAAAACTTATTTTATGGAACTGATTTTTGCTACCGGCAATCCGAACAAACTAAGGGAAGCTTCGGATATACTGAGTAAAGATATCACACTAATTATGCCAAAAAATCTTGGCTTCACCGGAGAGATTCCCGAAACAGGAGATACCATAGATGCAAATTCTGAAATGAAGTGTAGGTTTGTCTTTAATCTGTTTAACAAGAGTTGTTTTGCGGATGACACTGCACTTGAGGTTGCTGCCTTGGGCGGCGCTCCCGGGGTGTATTCCGCAAGATATGCCGGCAATGAGCATAACGATGCCGCCAACCGTGCAAAGCTCTTGAATGAGCTTGCAAGGGTAAATAAAAACAACGAGAATACCCGTAGCGCAAGGTTTCGTACTGTTGTAACTCTCATACACAAAGGCTCTTTATATACATTTGAAGGCTGTATGAACGGCACCATCGCCGAAAAGGAAAGCGGAGATAAGGGCTTTGGATACGATTCTATTTTTATTCCCGACGGATTCTCCTGCACTGTTGCAGAAATGACTGATATCCAGAAAAATGCAATCTCACATAGAGGAATAGCTATGCGTAAGTTGGCAAACTTTTTGGCCAGTCTTTAACTTTCAGATTCTGCAGTATTGATTCTATGCTTTCCAAGAGCCGCATAATAGTTTTACACACCATTAAACATTCCGATTCCGGAATGGTTGTGCAGTGTTATTCAGAAACGAGAGGCAGGATTGCATGCTATTTTTTTGCAAAGGGCAAGCAGCTGAGAAGCACCATGATGTTTCCGCTCAGCATACTGGATGTGGTATTGTTTTCACGCCACCAAGAGGGTTCTTCTATGCCTGTTATTAAAGAAGCTGTACAAATATCTCAGTTCTATAACCTGAAGACCGATATTCGCAAAGGGGCTATCTCACTCTTTATGTGTGAGCTGCTACTTAAAACCGTAAGAGAAAGTTCACCGGATGCTTCTATGTTTGCGTTTTTATCTAACTCTATCTTGCTTCTGGATACCATAGAAGACGGAGTGGAGAATTTTCATCTGCACTTTGCTGTTAATTTGTGTAAAATACTGGGTTATATGCCAGAAGACAACTATTCAGAAGCCACTCCTCACTTTAATGTCGGAAGAGGAACTTTTTCCGGAGACTACACAGATACTCTGTGCTTTCTGCCCGAAGACTCTCGGCTTTTGCATCAAATACTTTCAACCCCCCTTACTGCGTTGGAAAATATAAAATGCAATGGAGAGAGCAGAAACAGATTCCTCGGAAGAATAATAGACTACCTCTCCTTCCATACTTCTTTGCGTACGGAACTCAAATCTCTTCCGATTCTGCGAGAGCTATTCTTTTAGATATAATCCAAATTTTTCATACCTTGGGAACTGATATGAAGAATATAGTTGCACGCACCATCAACAAGGCTGTTCTTGCCTGGGGCAGAGGCTATCTGAAAGATATTGAAAAAAGCCGTACAAACGCCCCCGAAATGCAGCAGCGTATATTCCATCGCCTTATTGAATGCGGAAAACAAACTGCATTTGGCAAAGAACACGATTTTAATAACATACATTCCCTGAGTGATTTTCAGAGCCGTGTCGGAATTTCAAAGTATGATGATATTGCCCCATACATAACCCGTATCAGACAAGGAGAAGATTATGTGCTTTGGAATCAGAAAGTGAAATGGTTTGCCAAGAGCAGCGGCACTTCTTCAGACAAGAGCAAATTCATTCCAATTACTCAGGATTCGCTGCACGAAACTCACTTCAAGGGAATGAAAATGATGCTGATGAATTATGCTGCCCTGAATCCCGATACTCGCATATTTTCCACCTGCGCCCTAACTCTTGGTGGGAGCGTAACACCCACTGTAACAGAACATTCTTCGAGATTATCCAATATATTTGAAGGCGACCTTTCGGCCGTTATGCTCGCCAATTCGCCTCCTGCTGTTGAGTTGCTGCGCACCCCTTCAAAAAAAACTTCCCTTATTGCAGACTTTGCTACTAAAGTAGAGCTTATATGCAAAGAAAGCACGCGCAAAAACGTGAGCAACTTCTCCGGAGTGCCAAGCTGGAATCTTGTACTCATGAACAAGATTTTGGAATATACCGGAAAAAACAACATAATGGAAGTATGGCCAAAAATGGAGCTGTTCATGCACGGGGGAATTAGTTTTGAGCCGTATAGAGAGATTTATCGCAAGCTCTTTCCGTCTGCCAACATGCACTATTTAGAAAACTACAATGCTTCGGAAGGCTATTTCGCCTTTCAGGATTCTCTTGAAGGTGGGGATGGAATGTTAATTACGGCAAACAACGGTATATTCTATGAATTTATTCCGTTTTCAAAACTGAACGATGCTCTGCAAGGCGATAATTCTTGCGTAGTTCCGCTGGAGGATGTGAAAACCGACATAGACTATGCCATTGTAATTTCTACCGTAGGCGGGCTATGGAGATATATGCCGGAAGATCTCGTAAGATTCACTTCTACAGCACCATATAAGCTATTAGTTGTGGGCAGAACAAAAATGTTCATCAACGCTTTTGGAGAAGAACTCATGATAAATAATGCCGAAAAAGCACTGGCTGCCGCTGCTTCAAAAGCAAAGCTCAACATTACAGATTTTACTGTAGCTCCGTGCTTTATGGGCATCGGAGATAAAAAATCTGAACAAGACGGAGCTCTTACAAGGGGCTATCATTTATGGGCCATAGAATTCGATAATCCTCTTTATAATCCATACAGCAGTCTTTTTAGCCAACGCGCAGTAGAAGAATTTGCCGAAATTCTGGATATGGAAATTCAGAAGGTAAATTCAGACTATGAGGCCAAACGCTCCCCAAACTCCACTATGCAGAGACTGAAAATAGAACCGCTTGCCCCGGGAACTTTTTACAAGTGGATGGCTTCCAGAGGAAAAACCGGAGGACAAAATAAAGTACCGCGCCTTTGGAAAGATCTCGAATACATAGACCAGCTGACAAACATAAACAGACTATCTAAAGAGAAAGCACAATAAATATGACGGATATCGGGCAATATACAGACAGAGTTTTTTCGCTGGGTACTCTTCGGAATATCAGCATGCCTGACTTCTGCTCTTTAGCCTTGCAGGCATACGAACTACAGAAAAAAAATTGCAAGATATATTACGAATATCTAAGACTTATTGGCAAGGCAGACTTTCAGCCAGCGTCTGTAGAAGAGATTCCGTTTCTCCCTATCCGCCTGTTCAAGAGTTGCGATATACTAACAGAACTTTCTGCTTGCCCAAATAAAAATCCTATAGTATTTTTTTCCAGCGCAACTACAGGAATGAAGCCTTCTCATCATATTGTTTCGGATATAAAGCTATATGAAAGAAGTTTCAAAGAGGGCTTCAAAAAATTTTATGGAGAAAGCGGCTCCTATAACCTACTGGCTCTGCTGCCCTCTTACATGGAAAGGGAAGGTTCGTCTCTAATCTACATGGCAGAGAAACTTATAGCAGACACAAAAGAAAACGGAGCTGATGGAGGCTTCTTTTTATACAATCATAACGAGTTGCTCAGCACGCTGAAAAAACTTGCCAAAACCAGTAAACACAAGACCATTCTGCTTGGCGTCAGCTTTGCTCTGCTCGACTTTGCTACATACGTAACACAGGAGATTCCGGATGCTTCTGAAAGAAAAGCTGTTTTCTGCAATACTATTATAATGGAAACAGGCGGCATGAAAAAACGCCGAGAAGAACTATCGAGAGAACATCTTCACAAAATGCTCGAGCATGGTTTCTGCTGTAAAGAAATACATTCCGAGTACGGTATGTGCGAGCTACTCTCTCAGGCTTATTCTACTAATATAGAAGGTGTCTTCTCTACTCCCCCGTGGATGAAAGTTCTTGTGAGAGATCTTCAAGATCCGTTTAAGGTTTATGCCGATGGAGAATCTTGCCGCCTATCCGGCGGGCTTAACATAATAGACCTGTGCAATATCTACTCGTGCTGTTTTATAGAAACTGAAGACCGAGGAAGACTTCTGACAAATACCTATGGTACGCAAAGTCTCCATCGGCCTTTTACTGTTGACGGGCGTATAGCCAACGCCGAACTAAGAGGGTGTAATATGCTTATATAACCTCTGAAGTGTCTATGTCTTCTTCTTCCAAATCTTGTGCATCGCTGCCGGTAAAGGCTTTTATATAGGTGTTTGCCGTGGCGTATATCTTATTTGCCTTGTCTTTCAAATCGGCAGATTTATAAGCATCTGCCACCCATATCAGGTAATATAAGTTATTCTGTATTCTTTCCCATGAGTATATTTCTCCCTTATGTGGCTTTGTAAAAAGAATTATATGCTGCATAGTTTCTTCCACAAATTTATCGCCCAATTCTTCTCCCTTCTGAGTTTCGCCGCAAGCAAGATACAGGCTAATTGCATCCAAAACAGCCATGTCGTTTACAGAAGAAATTGCAGAAATATTCAAAGGGAAATTCTTAGCCGGCATAACGGCCTGCATTCTGTCTAAAACTTCTATGGCCTTATCCGGTTCATCGTCGAGAATCAGCAACTTAGCTGTATTAACCATTAGTTCTCTTGTAGAAAGCAACGAGCCAAAAGTTAGCATATTCTGATAATCTACAGCCATATCGGCAGACAACGATTCAAACCTATAGGTATTCATAACCCTATCGTACATTACCTCTGAGCCGGGATGCTGATTTATGTTTTCCGCACGATAACCTGTGTTACTCTTTATAGGAACAAGCTTGTAGCCAATGCCCTCCCACTGGAGATAATCTCTTATGCCTACATTGATATCGCCACCCCTTTGAAGGAAGTATAATGGCCTATCCCATTTGTAGTTAGACAAGAGATCTATAATCATCATAGATGTTTTGTCTATATTGCTTACTCCTTCTGGTATTGCAAATTCAAGCGTATCTAAAATCTTGTCGTAATCTTTTGGAGAAACTATTCCATATTTCTTTACATTCTCTTTATCTACGGCTACCTTGTAACGGCGGCCGGCTATAATGTTATGCTGCTTGCCATCGCCCATTTGCACCCTTACAGACGGGTCTTTCAGAATGGATATAAGCTCGCTGGCCATTACGGGTTCTTTGAGGTAATCTGCTACAGGTACAAAATCATTTTTACCATAGTAGTAATCTTTCTTTTCCAAAGTAAATGGAACCGGAGTGCTTTCATACTGTTGGCACTTCATCTGATCTATATACCAATCTGTGCCAAGCAAAGAAGTGTTCATAATCCTCACATCTGTACGCACTCCTCCCACCTCTTGTATATACCATAACGGGAAGGTATCGTTATCTCCATGAGTTACAATAATAGCATTCTCTCCTAATGGAGTTAAATAATTATAAGCCAAATCGTTACAAGTACGCCTATTGGAGCGGTCGTGATCGTCCCAGGTTTGAGATACCATCTGCACCGGAACCACTACGCATAGCAAAGAAGCTATTGTCGCAGATGCGGTTTTATTGTTTTTAAGCAACTTCTCCAGTTTATCGGTAACCCATAGAACAGCCAACCCTATCCAAATGGTAAAGGCGTAGAAAGAACCGGCATAAGCATAATCTCTCTCTCTTGGCTGATATGGTGGCTGATTCAAATACAGCACAACCGCTATACCTGTAAGGAAAAACAATAAGAAGGTGGCAAGTGTATTGCGCTTGTCGTGACGAAGCTGATACAAAAGACCTATGATGCCAAGTATAAACGGCAAAAAGTAAAAGTGATTCTTTGATTTACTGTTTACTATATAAGCCGGACCCTCTGATTGATCGCCTAAGTGTGCCCTGTCTATAAACCCTATACCGCTCTCCCAATTACCTTTGTATATATCGCCCGGCACGGAGGCGTGCAAATCGTTCTGCCTTCCCACAAAATTCCAGAAGAAGTATCTCCAATACATAAAATTCATCTGGTAGTTTATAAAATACCTGATGTTATCTGCGCCGGAAGGTGTTTTGTTGCCCTTACCATCGGTGTACATTTCATAAAACTTCTCAAAAGAAGGGTCTGAAGAAGACCACATTCTTGGGAATAAAACCTTATCGGCGTATTTTGGCTGTGCCGGAGCGTCTAAGAGAATATACTTGCCTGAAGCATTATCGTAGTTGTAGTACTCAGGAGTTACCACATCCGTCATCCGAGATTTGAAAGTTTGCCCATAAAGCAACGGGGCTGAACCGTATTGTTCTCTATTCAAATATCTTACAAGGGTATAAGGATTATCCGGCTGATACTCGTTTGTTGGAGTATTTACAGAAGATCTTATAACTATTACAGCAAACAGAGAGTACCCTATGGTTATGGATAAAATACAAAGAAATACGGTATTCCATAAAACACTGCCTCGCCTATATGCCCTGTATGCTCCAAAGAAACAACCAGCCACTACCAACAGAACAAAAAATGCAGCACCGCTGTTTTTAGGAAGCGACAACCCGTTTACAAAAATCCTGTCCACAAAGGCAGACAGAGCCGGAAGGTAAGGAATTATACCCCAATTTATTACAAACAGAATAAGACAAGACGCCAAGAATGCCTTAATGGCCCCCCAAGTGGTAACCTTATATTTTCTGAAATAATAAATCATACCCAGAGCCGGAATGGTGAGCAAATTCAGCAAGTGAATCCCGATAGAAAGCCCCATGATAAAGGCTATTAACACCAACCATCTGTTTGAATAGGGTTCATCTGCTTTCTCTTCCCACTTTAATATGGCCCAAAAAACCAAAGCGGTTGCAAGGGAACTCATAGCATAAACCTCTCCTTCCACCGCCGAGAACCAGAATGTATCAGACCAACAATAGGCCAAAGCCCCTACTACTCCTGCTCCTATTATCTTGACAACTACAGAGCTATCTGTAAAAATATTGCTCCCAGACTGCTTTTCTGCAAGCCTACGGGCAAGGTGAACTATAGTTAGATACAAAAGCATTATGGTTAGTGCAGAGCACAGGGCGCTAAGGGCGTTCACCATCATTGCCGCATGTTCCTTATCTGCAAATATGGTAAAGAAGCGTGCTATTACCTGAAAGGTTGGATTGCCCGGGGCATGCCCCACTTCAAGCTTATAGGAAGAGGCTATAAACTCTCCGCAATCCCAAAAACTAACCGTAGGTTCTATAGTGGACAAATATGTAAAAGATGCCAATGCAAGCACTATCAGTGCCACAATATTGTTAAGTCTGTTGAATTTTTTGAAATCCATCTGTTCTTTATTTGTGAGTGTTCTGCAAAGATAGAGTTTTAAGTATAATTCTGATTATCTTTGCTGCAAATTTCTGGATATGGCCAATAACGACTGGAAAAAAAGAGATGGAGTAGTTTTTTCTACAAACCCAAACTTCAAATACGACATCGATGAACAAGACGATGAAGTTCAAACCCTACCCCCAAACAAACAAAAACTCATTGTTTCCATAGATAGAAGCGGAAGAGCCGGCAAGCAGGTTACTTTGATAAAAGGGTTTTGCGGTAGCTCAGAAGATTTGGCAGAGCTGGGCAGAAAACTTAAAACTAAATGTGGAGTAGGTGGTAGTGTAAAAGACGGACAAATTATTATTCAAGGCGATTTCAGAGATAAGATAGTAACGCTTCTTCTGCAAGACGGATATAATGCCAAGAGAGGCAATTAAAATTTATGCTTCAGCAGTCTGTACATAATCCTCTTGATTCCCTTATCAACAATCGGAATTCTTACGCTCCGGAGAATTACCCCTATTCTCCGCTGTCTGTAATTGCAGAAGACTCCACGATAACACAGGCATGGAATGCCCGTAAAATCACATCTACAACACAGCCTCCGGTGGTTTTCAAAGCTAAAACAAAGGGCGAGCAATATGCAGATGGTTGCATTGTACTCTTTCTGATTATATTCTTCCTTATAGCCTCTGAAAGAATTGTAGAGGGCTTCATTACGGCTTTCAAGGCTGCCCTGAATCTTAGAAAACAGTTTGAGGCAGACGACGAACTTACTTTAAGAACATCTCGCCTTATAACGGTAGCATTTGTTTTGCCAACGGTTGTTTTTGCCTTATGTCCATCGCCCACATACTTTTTTATTATTCTTACCTGCACTTTAGGTTATCTTGCCGTAATGAGCGGCTTTATGGCCATTTTAGACTATGTTAACCATTCCACAGTCTTTGGCTTTATAAACAGAATGAGAAGCAATTATGTTATCATAGCCTCCGTTTTTCTGCTTCTTGGCAAAATAAATATGCTATGGGCAACACTGAGTGCCATCCCATTTATAATTTTTTTGGCAATGGCCTCCAAGGTTGTTCTTAAAAACAATTTTTCTGTTTTTTTCTACATTTTGTACATTTGCACCCTCGAATTGCTACCGGCAATTCTTGTTTTTAGATATATATTAAAATGAAGATTAACAAGATACTTATAGCACAACCCGGTGTTGCGAGTGCTAATCCACACTATGCCAATCTGATAAAAAAGTACAATGTTCAGATAGACTTTAGGCCGTTTTTTAGCATGATACCTCTGTCTTTAAGAGAGTTTCGCGCACAGAAAATCAACATTCCAGACTATACCGCTATTGTATTCACTTCAAAAGGAACGATAGACGCCTTTTTTCAGTTGTGTACCGAGCAGAGAATCAAGATTCCGGACTCACAAAAGTATTTCTGTACTTCAGAAAGCTTGTCGTACTACCTGCAAAAGCATATAATATATCGTAAAAGAAAAATTTTCTTTGGCGATGGAACATTTGCTTCTGTTGTAAGACTCGCTAAAGCCGACAAGCACAAAGACGAAAAAATTCTGATAGCCTCTCCAGACCGTATCTATCCGGAATGGATCCAGATGTTCGAAGAGGCTAATCTTAAATTTGCATCTGCTGTAGTTGCAAAGTTTATAGATAACAATATAAAAGACCTCAACCTCAGCGAATATCAACTGATAGCCTTCTACAATGCCTTAGATGTTACTTCCCTAAAGAATAACTTCCCTCAATACAAGCAAAAAGACACTAAGTTTGTTGCTTTTGGGGCCGGTATCAGAAGAGCTATGCAAGAAAGCGGGCTTGATTATGCCATAGGAGGGCCAACAAAAGAATTTCCCTCTCTTGCGAATGCTCTTGAACAGTTGATACTTAATCCCGAATTTAAGCAAACGATAATGCCGGAGGCCGCTAAGAAAGTGGCGGAGAAACCTTCTACTAAGAAGGCGGCAGCTAAACCGGCTACCAAGAAAGTGGCAGCTAAACCGGCCACCAAGAAAGTGGCAGCTAAACCGGCCACCAAGAAAGTGGCAGCTAAACCGGCTACCAAGAAAGTGGCGGCTAAACCGGCCACCAAGAAAGTGGCAGCTAAACCGGCCACCAAGAAAGTGGCAGCTAAACCGGCCACCAAGAAAGTGGCAGCTAAAC
>ONYJ01000008.1 GCA_900322025.1 uncultured Bacteroidales bacterium
AATACTCAATCAGGAACTGGAGCCTATCAGGGCAAGAAGAAAGGAATTTGAAAAAGATATTCCCGAGGTGTACAATATGCTGAAGAAGGGTAGCCTAAAGGCGCGCGAAGTAGCCGCCAACACAATGGACGAAGTTAAAAGAGCCATGAAAATCAACTATTTCGAAGACAAAGATTTGATTTTAGAACAGGCCAAACGCTTCAACAGTTTGTAGTTTTAGATTACGAATGTTTTATAAAAACCAATAATTATGAAAAAGATTTTTTCCATTGCAGCAACTGCTTGCCTAATTATGCTCACATCAATTTTTGCAAATGCGCAAAATACACCAAAAGAGGGTGATATGTTTGTAGATTTTACCGTTCAGGAAGATCCTTCTAATCCAAATAGCACTGTATCTCTCAGTAAATATGTGGGAAAGGGCAAATGGGTTATAGCAGATTTTTGGGCATCGTGGTGTGGCCCTTGCCGCAAAGAAATTCCATATATCAACAAGGCATACCAGAACCTGCCTAAAGATAAGGTTACGGTGTTGAGTATTGCCGTTGCAGATAAATTAGAAAACACAAAAGCTGCTGCTACCGAACTTGGCATTGTATGGGAACAGATTGTAAATGCTCAACAAGTACCGGTTAAGGCATACGGAATAAAAGGCATTCCGCACATAATTGTTTTTGCTCCAGACGGTAAAATTGCAAAAGTAGGCCTAAGGGGCGATGATATATATAATTATACCAAGGGTTTAATAGAAAAATAGCTCCTATCTGGTAGAAAGCTTCCAACATATTGTATTTGGATAACGCTTTCGATATCAAAAATTCTATCCTATTTATTGGGTAGCTTACTTTTAGAATATTGTACTCTTTGGAGTATCAGAAAGTAGTTATGAGTAGCATTAGGATTACACGAGAGTTCTGTTTTGAAGGTGCTCATGCCTTAGAAGGCTATGACGGAAAGTGTTGTCATATCCACGGGCATTCGTACCGCATGGCTGTTACTGTTATTGGGAGTCCTATATCCGAACCGGATTCGCCCAAAAACGGAATGGTAATAGACTTTACAGATTTGAAGAAAATTGTGTCCAACCATGTAATAGAAAAGTTCGACCACGCTTTGGTAATGCGCCGCGGAGCATCCCTGTCGGAAGAAATCAGCAAGGCTTATGGAAATGTAGTTATTGTTGATTTTCAGCCTACAAGCGAAATGATGGCAATTCATTTTGCGGAGCTTCTCTCTAAACTCTTACCAAAAAATGTTTATCTACATAGCATAAAACTTTGGGAAACCGAAAAGAGTTGCGCCGCCTGGTATGCTCAAGACAACCTGTAGAAACTCCTTGTCATGAACAGAATTTTCTTAATAGACGGCCATGCGCAGATATTCAGAATGTACTATGCCTTTATGCGGCACCCACTTATCAATTCAAAAGGTGTAGATACTTCTATTCTGTATGGATTTACCAAAATGGTGCTTGAACTAATCAGCAAAGAGCATCCTACACATATTGCGGTAGCCTTTGATCTTCACGCAGATACGTTTAGGCATAAGGTGTATCCGGAGTATAAGGCTAATCGCCCGCCAGCACCGAAACTGGTTATAAATTCTTTAGAGCCGCTGAAAGAAATTCTCAAAGCCCTCAACATACCTTCCTTTGGGATAGAAGGATTTGAAGCAGACGACATTATAGGCTCCATGGCCAAGCAATGGGCTTCCAATACCGCACAGGTTTATATGGTTACTCCCGATAAAGACTACGGCCAGCTCATAGACGATAATATCTTCCAGTACAAGTTTCCCAAAGGAGCTGCTAGTGAACCTGATATTATAACCAAAAACAAAATATGCGCATATTACGGCATTTCGTCGCCGGAGTCTGTTATAGATATTCTTACAATTTGGGGCGACTCTGCCGACAACATTCCCGGGGTTAAGGGCATAGGAGAAGTGGGGGCAAAAAAACTTATCGGGAAGTACGGTAATATAGATAATCTTCTTCTGAATATCGATGAGCTTCCGGCTAAGCAGAGAGATAATATCAACGAAGCCAAAGCTCAATTGGAACAAGGCAGGTTTCTTGTTACCATAAAAACAGATATCAACCTCGGCATATCATTAGATGATATAAAGATAGCCGCTCCGCAAAAGCAGGCTGTAGATGAAATTTTTGGCCGATATGAGTTTACTTCTCTAAAAAAGATGATACTCGCATACTCGGAAAAAGATAACTCCCCGGGGGCCAGCGTGGCTAAAGAATTTCCTACAGACGATTTCCCGGCAGATGATTACCCTACGGAAGCTTCTGAAAGCAACCCTATTGCGCCCATAGTAGGAATACCATCTGTCCAAATGACAACCTTTGAACAGGTAAAGAACTTAGCCACCACAAATAAAGAAGTTGCCGTAAAGCTTCTCGACCCAGATGAGGGTTCTGTTATTCTTGCCGCAGTAGATAACAACTCTACCCTCCAACAGCCTTCCGGTATAGCTGTTTGCACAAAAATTACTGAGCCGGTGGCAGATTTTCTAATAGACCCGTCCATAACTAAAACAGGTGCAGGACTAAAGGAGATTATACGCCTCATAGCTACTGAAACACAGCACAAGGCAGACAGTGCAAAGATTGCAGAAAAGTTCAGAGATTCAGATTTATATGACATTGAGCTAATTCATTATCTCATAAATCCCGAACTTAGCCATAGCTCTCAATTTATTATAAAGCAATATTTTCATATAGATTTGTCCGATATAGGCACTCCCCAACCAGAGAGCAGCTCTCAAGATGCTGACTTATTTTCGGAAGCAGAGAAAAATAATCCTCAGCAAGAAAGAATTGCAGCCCATGAGTGCATTTTGTCTATATATCTGAAAGATATACTCTTAACGGAAACTGCCAAAATGCCCGGAAATCTTTATAAGCAAATAGAGATGCCGCTTATATCCACTTTGGCGGCCATGGAGGTAGCCGGCGTAAAAATAAATACCCTGCAACTTAAAGAATATAGCCAAACTCTTACAGCTCAAATGAATAGCATAGAGGCTAAGGCTAAAGAACTTGCAGCAGACACTAACATAAATCTTTCTTCTCCTCTACAAGTTGGCAACTTGCTGTTCGACAAGCTTAAACTCGGTGTCGGTATCAAGAAAAATGTAAAAGGGCGATACCCTACAGACGAGCAAACTCTAAAATCTATCTCTGCCACCCACCCTATTGTAAAAGATATACTTGAGTACCGTAACTTAAAAAAGCTACTATCTACCTATATAGATGCTCTGCCACAGATGATAGATAATTGCGACAAGAAAATTCATACCACTTTTAACCAAGCTCTCACTGCTACAGGCAGATTGTCTTCCAACAATCCTAATATGCAGAACATCCCAATAAGAACGGAGCGAGGCAGGGAAATTCGCAAAGCCTTTGTTTCAAGTTTTGAAAACGGCTTTATAGTAAGTGCAGATTATTCTCAGATAGAACTTAGGCTAATGGCGCATCTAAGTGCAGACAAGCATCTGATAGAGGCTTTCAATAGCGGCCAAGATGTTCATCGGGTAACCGCTGCAAGGTTGTTTGACCTTGATATAAAAGAAGTTACAGAAGAACAAAGAAGAAAGGCCAAAACTGTAAACTTTGGTATTATATACGGCATTTCGTCTTTTGGACTGGCAGAAAGAATGGATATAGGAGTTAGAGAGGCAAAAGTATTCATAGAAAATTACTTTAAGATGTACCCGAGTGTGAGTACATACATAGAGAACATTATTGAACAAGCTCGCCGAAAAGGCTATGTAGAAACACTATACGGCAGAAGAAGATACCTCAAGGATATTAACTCCAGAAACATCAACGTTAGAAAATTCAACGAGAGAAACGCCGTAAATGCACCGCTCCAAGGCAGTGCCGCAGACATCATCAAAATTGCAATGTCTAATGTGGCTAAAAGAATGGCAAGCGAACATTTGGCCAGCCGCATGATACTGCAAGTACACGATGAACTTGTGTTTGATGTTACAGAGCACGAGAAAGATATAGTTATGCAGATTGCCAAACAAGAAATGGAGAGCGTAATAAAACTCAGCATTAACCTTATTGCAGAATGTGGATATGGAAAAAACTGGCTTGAGGCGCATTAAAAGCAAAGAATATGTAAAATTGGATGTAAACCAAATTATTACATACGCCAAGCAAGGCGAACAGTTAGCTTTTACCATGCTGTTCGACAAATACTATATTCCACTCACAAATTTCATAAAGCGCAATTTTATATTCCTGAAAAAAGAACTCAGCGAAGACATTGAAGATATCTGCATAGATACCTTTAATAAAGCCTTTATGAATATAGACTCCTACGACCCTAAATACAAGTTCTCCACGTGGCTATACAAAATAGGCATGAATAGCCTCACAGATTTCCTAAGACGAAGTCGCAATTCTATAAACGAAGTAAATGCCGAAATCAGCGGAGAAATAAAAAATGTCAGAGCTTCGGATACTCCGGAAGAAAACATGATTGTAAGCCAGCAGATTGAAAGAACCATGGATGCAGTAAAGCGCTTACCCCCTATTTACAAAGATGTTATGCTGCTTTTTATAGAAGGATACGTGTTAGACGATATTGCAGAAGAACTTGGAATTTCTCTATCTAATACAAAAGTGAGGGTTAAGCGCGGCAAAGACCTACTCGCAGAAAAACTTAAAGATAGTCCATTGGCTCAAAAAAGGGCAAATCGGAGTAAAAAAGCAGCAGAAACAAAGACTGTTGGAAAATCAAAAAAAAAAGTAAATGGCCCACAACATCATTCATAAGTATTTTACAGACCTGTCTGATTCACAAAAAGCGCAGATTCAGAAGCTGCTACCACTATATGCCGAATGGAATAGCAAGATAAATGTTATCAGTCGTAAAGATATGGACAGCTTCTACCAGCACCATGTTCTGCACTCTCTGGCCATTGCTAAGTTTATACAAGAACATAAGCTAAGCCTCTACGCCAAGATGCGGGCGGCTAACCAAAATAATGTTTGCGTAATGGATGTTGGGTGCGGAGGGGGCTTCCCGGGTATTCCGCTTGCCATAATGTTTCCTGCCGCCAAATTTCTGCTTATAGACTCAATTGGTAAAAAGGTTAAGGTGGCGCAGGCAGTTGCACAAGAATTAGGCCTCAACAATGTAACCACCCTGCACCAGAGAGCAGAAGATGTTAATCTGAAAGAGTACTTCAAAAAAAATGTGGCAGACTTAATTGTTTCCAGAGCTGTAACCTCATTAGATAAGTTTCTGCCTTGGGTAGAAAACAAATACACAGAAGGCATTTTATGCCTTAAAGGAGGCGATATCGAGCAAGAAATTACAGATGCCCAACATAAGTGCAAAATTCGCCCTTCAAGAATATTCCTGCAAGAAATCTCTGTTTGGTTTTCAGAAGAATACTTCCACCAAAAGAAAGTGGTATTTATCAAATAGACTCTTCTTTATCCATTTTTTGGTTTTTGGGAAATAAATCTTATATTTGCAGCCCCATTGACAGAAAATAATAAAGATTTAAAGATATGAAACGTACATTCCAACCTTCTATCCGCAAAAGACGCAACAAACACGGGTTCAGAGAGAGAATGAGCACTCCTAATGGTAGGAGAGTTCTGGCTGCCCGCCGCAGAAGAGGTAGAAAAAAACTGACAGTTTCTTCAGAAGATAGATTTTAATTTATCGCACAGAAGATAACAAGTAACAGGAGAAGAACATGCTTTGTTCTTCTCTTGTTTTGTTTTTATCCGTAGCATTGGCATTTTTTTGTATATATTTGTATAATATCGTTAATACGAAGCATAATGGGTACTCAAGCCTCTAAAAAAACAAAAAGCACAAAGAATACCAACGCAAAATGGTATCAGATATGGTGGCTGAAACATCTGCTGTTTGCAGTAGTTGCGGCGTTTGTTACAATATCAGTTCTCTTTTGGCTGTTGAAAGGAATTACAAGGCACGGTAAAATGTTGGAAGTGCCGGATTTTACAAACATCACCATTGCAGAAGCGGAAAAAATTGCAAAGAGTCACGAATTAAGATTAAAGACAACCGACTCTGTTTATATACCAAAACTCCACGCCGGACAAGTTCTGAAACAGACCCCTGCAGCAGGCTCCATGGTAAAGAAAAACAGGAATATACTCATTACCATAAATTCCTTGGTACCAATGATGGTAAAAGCCCCCGATGTTGTAGGTTACTCCCTAAGGCAGGCAGAAAGCAATCTGCATGCAGCCAACCTGAAAGTGGGAAAATTAAACTATGTTCCGGATATTGCCACCAACAGTGTTATGGGACAGTCTTACAAAGGCAAAACACTGATGCCCGGCAAAAGCATACCGGCTCAAAGCGAAATAGATCTGACTCTTGGAATGAGTAGCGAAAACAGCTGGACTAGAGTACCTAACCTACTTACATTACCATATCACTTGGTTAAATCGGAGTTAACTTATCACTCGCTCAATTTAAACAAAGAAGTGTTCGACTCTACTGTCAAGACCTATGCAGATACCCTTAATTCTATTGTATATAAGCAAGATCCACCGCCTACAACAAGTAATTCTGTAAGACTTGGTAAGGGGGTTACAATTTATTTGACCCTAAACAAGGAATTGGCAGAAACCAATAAGAAAAATATCAAACCTAAAGATTTGGCAAAAGACACTACCATGCTACTGCCTAAAAACACTACCGTTGAGCCGCTACCTGAAACCTCTGCCACAGAGCCGCAAAACGATGTGCAGACTAATACAGACGAACCTGTACTCTAAGACATTACATGGGAGCTTCTAAGAAGAATAATACTGTTAAGAAACTTGCAGACAAACTAAGTTCACTATCGGCGGCAAATCCGCTGTCGGCCTCAAATCCCGATGCCGATTTTTCAGACGATGAAAATGTAGAAGAACTCTTTGAACACTACAGATTTGTAGTGGATAAGGGGCAGTCTATGATGCGCTTAGACAAGTACATCACTTCCAGAATGTTTGAAACTTCGCGCAATAGAGTGCAGATGGCCATAGAAGCCGGCTATGTCAGAGTAGGCGGAAAGGTTGCTAAATCCAACTATAAGATAAAACCTCTGGACGAAATCTCTTTGGTGTTTCCATACGAAAAAAGAGTAAGAGAAATTGGACCGGAAAACATACCGTTAGACATAGTGCACGAAGACGATGATGTGCTGGTGATAAATAAAGAGGCCGGTATGGTGGTCCACCCCGGACATGGGCATTTTTCAGGTACCTTGGTAAATGCAGTGGCATATCATCTGAATGGGAGAAACGGAATTCTTGTTCACAGAATAGATAAAGACACTTCCGGCATTCTTGTAGTTGCCAAAAACGAAGAGGCGCAGATGAAGCTTGCCAAACAGTTTTTTGAACATACCACAAAAAGAAAATATGTGGCAATTGTATGGGGAAATGTAGAGCAAGACAACGGTACAATTGTAGGCAATATAGCTCGCGACGAAAGCGATAGAATGCGTTTTACCGTAACAAAAGATTCCAATAAAGGGAAACATGCGGTAACCCATTTCAGAGTATTGGAACGCTTAGGCTATGTTACTGTTGTAGAGTGCAGCTTGGAAACCGGCAGAACTCATCAGATTAGAGTTCACATGAAATATCTTGGGCACCCTCTTTTCAACGACGACAGATATGGTGGCAACAAGATACTGCAAGGAACCATATACTCAAAGTATAAGCAGTTTATAGAAAACTGCTTTAAAATACTCCCAAGGCAGGGCCTGCATGCAAAAACACTTGGCTTCATACATCCGACAACCGGCCGGCAAATGGATTTTGATTCTCCAATACCGGCCGACATGAATGCTCTTATCGAAAAGATGAGAAGCTATATCAAGTTACGCAACGAATTAGAATAGGTCTGCAACTACTTAAACTCTGTTATCTCCTTCTGCCACCTCCCTGCATACCGCCTCGCCAACCGCCACCACCTCTGGCATCGCGCATGTTAACTCCGCCAAATGAACCAAAGCGGTATGTGAGTGTAAACATTACATATCTGCCGAGTGTATTGTTGGTTACATCCTCAAAGTAGTTTTCTGAAGTGGTTCTATATGTATTTTTAGACTTGTTCAATATATCATATACTCTAACCTTGAAAGTAAACGCATTCTTTAAGAACGTTTTGGAAATTTCTCCGTTCCAAATGGTCTGAGGTTCGCCAAAGCCTGCAGAGTATCCATTGAAGAATCTGTAATTAACATCAGATGTAACATTGAATGTCTTTAGGAATGTCCAGTTTATACTGGCAGTAAGCCTATTAGACCAAGTCTGAACATCTTCTAAACTGCTCACGCTATACCAAGCATTGCGGAAATTGGTTCCTCCCCCTACTCTTGCCTCAAAATTGTCTATTCTGTATGTAAGGCCAAGGTTTAAGTTGATATTGAGATTTTTTGTCTCGTTTTCTACAAAATCGCCACCGGAAGCCACATAACTGATGCCATTACCAAAACTCATTCTGGAAAATACATTCACGGTAAAATCGCTCTTTGCTATTTTGGAGTTAAAGAAGACTCCACCGGATATATTATAAATGCCTTTGTCTGCATTGATATACTTGCTGTGCTGCACTCCATCTGCAGTGTATCTCTTCTGATTGATAATGCTCTTGGTAGTATAGGAGAACTCTCCGTTAAAGCCAAGAAAACTAAAATTCTTACGATTAGATTTACGATACTCACCACCTATTCTGTGCGAGAAAGACGGATTTAGTTTGTCGTTACCTTCCTGCACATACAATGGGTTGGAATTATCCGGAATAGGGAGCAACTGATTTAAATTTGGCTGGTTGGTTCTCCCCCAGTAGTAGAGTCTGAGAAATTTTTCTTCGCTTATCCTGTAATCCAATCGTGCAGATGGCGCAAAATTGGTTACAGAGTAGGAAGTGTCTCTGCCTCTACCAACGCTTGTAGTCTTAGCCGGTGTGGCGCTAAGTCCAAACATAAAGTTATATTTCTCCTCCTGCTTTCTAAGAGCCAACTCCATTCTTTGTGTTTGGAAATCACCCATATACTGACTTGAATATTCGTCGTTCTTGATAGTATATGTGTCGGTTACCGGATCGTAGTCGTTGGTTATCTTTGCCGTATTTGAATGATTTCGGCTAAAGCGATAAGAGCCCTGAATAAAGTAGTTCTTTCCCAAAGGTTCTGTGTAAGAAGCATTGATTCCAAACTGATTAGATCTTTGATTTTGATGATATTTCTGATTTATCTCATCTACTCTCGATATTATACCGGATGTAAAGTAGTTGGTTTCTGAGATATTAAAACCGTCTGCCGAGTTATTTGAGAAGGAATAATTTATTCTCAAAGTCATGGTTCTTCCTGGCTTCCAGAGCCTTTGACGCCACATTGCACTACCTCCTACTTGGATTGAGTTATTATCGCCGAAAGAGGTGTTAAAACCGCGGTTTGTAGAATCGGAGCCTCTAAGGGTATAGAAGTTGTTAGTTTGGTCAAAATCTCCGTTACCGGCTCTTAGATACGGACGAATTATAAAAGAGGTTGCATCTGTAGGATTATACTCTATTTCGCTATCGAATCTATGACCATGAGCTACCGTATTCTGCTTTCCGGAAGACCAGTTGTTCTGGTTTACAGACTCTGAAAGTATAGTGGTTCTGTCTTTGGTTTCTAAAACATCCTTATTGGTAGTAGAGTAGAGATAGCTCGAATTTATCTTCAGCTTCTTGCTTGCAGATTCGTAATTAGCGTTCATA
>ONYJ01000211.1 GCA_900322025.1 uncultured Bacteroidales bacterium
AAAGACTTTGGTGGAGAGAATCTTTACCCTAATGGCGATGATAGAATTTTGGGTAGATACCTTGCCGATATTGTTCAGACACAGTTGGTTGATGATATTTCTGATAAATATGGCTTTGCATGGAGCCGTAGGCAACTGTGGGATCGTTCATATTCAGAGAGTCGTACACCGCAGGTGCCTTCCATGTTGCTGGAATTTCTTTCGCATCATAATTATGCCGATATGAAGTTTGGTCTCGATCCCGATTTTAGGTTTACAGCATCGCGAGCCATATACAAAGGAATTCTGAAGTTCCTTTCGTGGAAGAACAAAGTTGCTTATGTTGTGCAGCCTTTGCCGGTAAATAATATGCAGGTAGAGTTTGAAAATCCTTCTCAGAGGAGCGTTGATTATGAAATTACTATGGAACAGCCGGTTACAAAGAAGGGGAAAAATGGCAAGAGTGTACAGACCATAACTTCTGTAAAGAAAAAAATAGCAACATCTTACAATACAATGGGGGCAGGTGAGGTGCATGCTGTTGTCAGTTGGAGTGCTGTAGAAGATAAGTTGGAGCCTACTGCCAAACCTACCGGCTACATACTTTATACAGCAATAGACGACAATGGTTACGATATGGGGCGTTATGTGAATGCCACCTCGTGCAGAATAAAAATAGAAAAAGACCATATTTATCGCTTTAAGGTTACGGCTGTTAATGCCGGAGGAGAGAGTTTTCCTTCGGAGGTTGTTGCAGCTGGTGTTCCATCTTCTCGTAAGTCAGACGATGTGGTTCTTGTGGTAAATGCTTTTGATAGGGTAGGGGCACCAAAGTGGATGCAGAGCAAGGATTCTACAATAGCCGGATTTTTTCCGGATTACGACCATGGTGTGCCGTATATAAAAGATGCCTCATATTTGGGTAAAATGTATGAATATCGCAGAAGTGTTCAGTGGACAGATGACGATGCCCCGGGCTTTGGCGCATGTTATAACGATCAGGCAGGCAATATTATAGCGGGCAACACCTTTGATTATGCTTATGATCATGGTTTGGCATTTATGAATAACGGTTATGCATTTATATCCTCAACAAGAAGTGCTGTTGAGAATGGAAAAACAGATTTGAACCGCTATTTTATCTGCGATATGATAATGGGTAAACAGGCTCAGAGTAACAATGGTGCCCTAACCAAACTGATTAAGTATCATGTATATACTCCTCAGATGAAAGAGGCTATTACCAAGTTTTGCGCAGAAGGGCGTAATCTCTTACTTTCAGGTGCTTATGTGGCTACAGATTTAGTAGATGCCTATGAAGTAGATTTGCAGGAGGGTCCTAAGTTTGCTGCCGATGTTCTTAAAATTAAGTGGATGACACACAGTGCCGCCAAAGACGGAAAGGTTGCTACGGTTATGAATAAGTTTGGCTTTAGCGGCAATTATGAGTATTACTCGGAATTGAATGCAAAGAAATATGTTTGCGAAGCTCCGGATGCCTTTACTCCTGCCGATAAATCTGCATATACAATTATGCGTTATCCGCAAACGAGTATTAGTGCTGCTGTTGTTTATTCGGGGCAGGATTATAAGACAGCAGTATTTGGCTTTCCTATAGAAACTCTCAAATCGCAAGACCAGATAAACAACTTAATTGGCCAGACTATCAACTTCTTCCGGCGATAGGCAAACCTATAACACTGCAATAAAAAAGGAGATGAGCAATTAGGTTCATCTCCTTTCTGTTTTTTGGCACAAGTTAAGCCGGATTCTGTTCCTTAACTGCAATAGCTTGCAGCTAAGGCCTTTATCATTTATCTAACGCAGCTTACCCCTCGGCAAAGAACGAGCAGCCCTTAAATGCCGATATACATAGCCTTGCAGGATGCGGTGGAGTACCCGATCTATGTTACCATAAACCGTCGTGAGCTCTTACCTCGCGTTTTCACCCTTACCTGCCTCCTAGGTAGCAGGCGGTTATTTTCTGTTACCCCAGACATAAACTTACGCCTATCTGTGCTTTCCACAGCGCATTGCTCTGTCCTGTCCGGACTTTCCTCTGATTGCTCAGCGATAAAGTCTCTTGTACCAACAGCAAATGTATGAATTTATTTGAATATTGTTTTAGTAGGAGATTTTGTACAGTCTTGGCCAATATTTGCCTGTGATGTATATGCTGCCATCTACAGGATTGTAGGCTATGCCATTAAGTACATCGGTTTGTTTGGTTTTCAAATTATTAGGAAGTATTCCGCTGCAATTTATAACATCTGTTACCACTCCGCTCTCAGGGTCGATTATCATGATATTGTCTGAGAGATACACATTAGCCCATATCTTACCATTTATCCACTCCAGTTCGTTTAGATATTCGAGAGGTTTTCCATCCAAGGTTACATTCAAGGTAGATGTGCAGTAGAACGAAGCAGGATCTCTGAAATAAAGTCTGGACGAACCATCGCTCATTATCAGTTTTTTACCATCTGTAGTAATACCCCAGCCTTCTGTTGGGTATGATACTCTACCTACCTCTTTCAGTTTATTCTCCGGATTGTTTAGGCTATAAATCAGACAGATGTGTTCTGTCCATGTGAGTATATAGAAATTGTTATTCAGAATGCAACTCCCTTCTATAAAGTATCGGCGATGAAAGCGCCATTTTCTCAGCCATTTACCGGTTTTAAGGTCGTTTTTGAGCAAGCAACTTTCGCCGTATTGGCCGGTGCTTTCCCAGAGTTCTCCGTTATGAAAGAAAAGGCCTTGGGTATAAGATTTTGTATTGTGAGGATATTCGGCTAAAACCTTAACATTATGTCTTTTAGCTTTGATTACTTTATCTGAGTTTTTGTTTTG
>ONYJ01000053.1 GCA_900322025.1 uncultured Bacteroidales bacterium
ACTGGAACAGATTATCTACGGCTCTGTCGCCAAAAGGTTTTTCTGCAGTAGCTATAACATTTTCCAAAAAAAGATTAGCCTTCTCCAATATATCCCAAAAATAATTGAAGTTGTGTGAGAAGTCGAAGCTTCTTATCTTGTACTTCTGCATTACTATAGGTCTGAGTTGGTTCATAGAGGTAAACATCCAGCACCTTCCACTACTTTTCTGGTCTGTAATGCCGCTGACATTGGTAGTATATTTGAAGAAATCGTCTGTTCCGCGTACTACTGCAGGATCGTAAGAGAGGTTTTTTATGCCTCTGTTTGCAGATATTATATTATGGATGCTCTTGGCATAGGCATCGTTGTTAAAGCTGTTTTTAAGCTCTGTTAGTTCTTTCTGACCGAGCTGCTGTGCCATAAGGCCGGCTCCTGTAAGAACAGCTATTAGAAATAGTGCGCATTTTTTCATATAAGATATATTTTAGTGTGTTTTTAATCTGATAAGTGAATGCAATTATCCGCAATGGAAGTATTTTTTTACCAGCTGTAACATTTCCTGTGGTTTGTTTTCAATTTCCTTTCTCAAAACACCATCTCTGTAAGATTCGAGTTGTGAGATAATTCCATCTATCATGTTGGCTGAGAACACCCCTTCTCTCTGATAGTATTCTCTCTGTTTGTCTAAACATTTAGCACTTGCCTGACAGCTATCCGGTAGTTGCTCAAGCTTGGCCAGTTTGTCTGAATTTTTTGCATCGTGAATGTTTACATTAACATATTTATCTTCTGCAATCTGCAGAGCATCAGGCATCTCTATTCCTATTCTGCAAGCAACACACAGGGCGGCTATCAGCTGATAAACATCTGCACTTCCGTCTGGGGAACGCATTTCTACTGTCTGCTTCTGAGTGGTGTCTATTCCGGAAGGCTTTTCTATAGGATTGGCTATGCAGCTCATATCTCCGCCTGCAGTCCAGCCTAATGGCACTCTCACAAGAACAGAGCGATTGCGATCGCCCCAGCATACATTAGTAGGGGCTTCCTGATGAGGTACAAGGCGGAAATAAGAAGTTGGCACCTTGTTGCCAAAGGCTGTAATAGAAGGGGCCAATACCATCATGCCGGCAATGGCTTTGCGGGCTGTGGCCGACAAGCTGCCATTTTCTATCATCTGACTCTTACCGTCTTTTGTTATCTTCATGTGGATATGTAGCCCGCTGCCAGCTTTGCCGGAAGTGATTTTAGGGGCAAAAGTAACATCGTAGCCTAATTTATGGCCGAGTTTGCGGATAATCCATTTTGCCAAAGTTAGCTGGTCTGCAGCATCTTCTGCATCCGTAGGTAAAAACTCTATCTCATTTTGTTCGTAGATTTTTCCGTCGAGAGTAAAGTTTCCTACTTCTGAGTGTCCGTATTTAATTTGTCCACCGGCCTGGGCGATGTATCTCATACATTGGGTGCGGAACTGATTAAACTTGGCAAAAGGACCACTTTCGTGATAACCTCTCTGGTCTGTGGCAGGGAAGAGATTGTCGTCTTCTGCCATTACATAGTATTCAAGTTCTCCCATAGCCATAAACTCGCAGCCGGTTTTAGCCTTAAACACTTGGCATGCCTTTCTGAGAGTATGTTCCGGTGCGCTTTCGAGTGGCTGTCCGTCTTTATTGAAAAAAGAACACAGCATTGTAACGGTAGGTATTTCTGCAAACGGATCCAAGAAGGCTGTGCGGAATCTTGGTAGAACATACAGGTCTGAACTGGAGGCCTCTATGAATTTGAATAGACTACTGCCATCAACTCGCTCTCCGCAAGAAAGAATGGTGTTCAGGTATTCCTCGTCGCTGATTACAAAATTGAGGGTTTTAAGCCTACCATCGCCGGCAGGATACATAAAGTTGACCATCTGAATATCATTGGCCTTGATAAATTTGATTATGTCCTCCTTGGTAAAATCTTTAGGAGCTTTTTGCAAAAACGCCACTAAAGCGTTTGGATTCATGCTGATTATATTATTCATAACAAATAAAATTATTCTTTAGTTTTTAGTTAAGGCTTTTTCTCAAAATTAAGCCCCAAAGTTGTCGTACATTATATTATCTGACTGAACTCCAAGATTGTCGAGCATATTCACAACTGCGCTTGTCATCATTGGTGGGCCGCAGAGATAGTACTCTATGTCTTCCGGTGCCGGATGATTCTTCAGATACTCATCAAACAATACCTGATGGATAAAGCCTGTAGGTCCTGTCCAATTGTCTTCAGGAAGAGCATCTGATAGGGCTACATGATAGGAGAAGTTTGGATTTTCTTTTGCAATTTCGGCAAAATCTTCGTCGTAGAACATCTCTCTCTTTGAGCGTGCTCCATACCAGAAGCTTACCTTTCTCTTTGAGCGCAAAGTCTTGAACAAATGGAAGATATGACTTCTCATCGGGGCCATTCCGGCTCCACCGCCAATAAACACAATCTCGTTTTGGGTATCCTTTACAAAGAATTCTCCGTAAGGGCCGGAAATTGTAATCTTGTCGCCCGGTTTGAGCGAGTAGATATATGAAGAACAGATACCCGGATTTACAGGCACCCAATCTTTCTTGGCTCTGTCGAATGGTGGAGTTGCAATACGCACATTGAGCATAATGATATTGCCCTCTGCAGGGTGATTGGCCATTGAGTAGGCACGGAATGTAGGGGTAGGGTTTACCATTTTGAGGTTAAATATACCCATCTTTTCCCAATCTTCGCGATACTCATCCTCAACCTCTATACTCTTGTAATCTACTTCACAGGCAGGTACATCTATTTGGATGTATCCTCCGCTACGGAAATTAACACTTTCTCCTTCAGGCAGCTTTACCACAAACTCCTTTATAAAGGTTGCAACATTGTGGTTGCTTACTACAGTACATTCCCATTTTTTTACTCCGAGAACATCTGCCGGGAGCAAGATACCCATATCTTCCTTAACCTTTACCTGACAGCCCAACCTCCAGTTGTTAAGTTGCTCTTTGCGGCTGAAGAAGCCCACTTCTGTAGGCAATATGCTTCCTCCTCCGCTTATTACCTGACATTTGCACATACCGCAGTTTCCCTTTCCGCCACAGGCAGAAGGTAGAAATATCTGATTGTCAGATAAAATAGAAAGCAGGGTGCCACCTGTTGCCACTTCCAGTTTCTTTTCTCCGTTGTTGATATCTATGGTAACATTACCGGATGGTATCAGCTTGGCTTTTGCAAATAGCAGAAGGGCTACGAGCAGAAGGGTGATAATCAGAAATACTGCTATCGAAACTAAAATTACTGTACTCATTACTTAATCCTCCTAAATGTTGATACCCATAAAGCCCATGAAAGCAATAGCCATCAGGCCGGCGATAATAAATGTAATACCCAAACCCTGAAGAGGTTTTGGTATGTTAGAATATGTTATTTTTTCTCTGATAGCAGCTATAGATACAATTGCAATAAACCAGCCTACACCACTGCCAAGTCCGTAACAGGTAGCTATTCCCAAGTTAGGGAACTCTTTCTGCTGCATAAACAGCGAGGCCCCGAGTATGGCGCAGTTTACTGCAATAAGTGGCAGAAATATGCCAAGTGAGGAATATAGCGATGGTGAATACTTTTCTACAATCATTTCAACAAGCTGCACAAAAGAAGCTATTACAGCTATAAATATTATAAAGCTTAAAAAGCTGAGATCTACATCTGCCAAAGAAGGGGAAATCCAGACCAAAGATCCTGGAGTAAGCAGGTATTTATTGAGCAGGTAGTTTATAGGTAGTGTAATGCCTAATACAAATATTACAGCAATTCCGAGCCCTGCTGCAGTTTTTACATTCTTTGATACCGCCAAGAAAGAACACATTCCCAGGAAGTATGCAAAGATCATATTATCAACAAAAATGCTCTTTACGAAAATACTCAAAGCTTCCATAGTAGTATGTTTTTAATTGTCTTCTTTTTGGAAGCTTCTCTGAATCCAGATAAGACATCCGATAAGTATCAATGCCATAGGCGGCATAATAAACAAACCATTGTTCATGTAGCCAGCCTCATATAAACTCTGAGGAATAACCTGAGCTCCCAAAATAGTGCCGCTTCCTAAGAGTTCTCTAAAGAAAGCCACTATCACAAGAATAAGCCCATAACCCAAGCCGTTGGCCAAGCCATCTACAAGAGAAGGCAAAGGCTTTTCGGTAAGGCCAAAAGCCTCTATTCTACCCATAATAATACAGTTGGTTATTATCAGACCAACATATACAGAAAGTTGTTTGCTTACATCATAAACAAAGGCTTTCAGAAATTCTGAAGTGAGAATTACAAACATAGCCACAACAACAAGTTGCACTATGATTCTTATTCTGTTAGGAATGGTTTTCCTTATCAGAGAAATTAGAAAACTGGAAAGCCCTGTTACTAAGGTTACAGAAATACCCATCACGATAGCCGGTTCAAGTTTAACAGTTACCGCAAGGGCAGAGCATATACCAAGAACCAGAACCGTAACAGGATTGGCCTTGATAATAGGTGTTGTAAATATTTTCTTATCCATTGCCATAACTACTTGTTTTTAGCGTTTTTCTGGAGAAAAGGCTGATAGTAGGCAAGCCAGCTGTTTACCATTGTTTCTACAGCTTTAGATGTAATGGTGGCTCCACTTAAAGCGTCAACTTCGTGCGCCTTGTCTTTTGCCCCTCCCTTAACTATTCTAACAGGAACCATACTACCGTTTTCTATAAAAATTTTGTCTGTAAACTGGCTGCGGAATTTTTCGGTAACAATATCTCCGCCCAAGCCCGGAGTTTCGCCTTCGTGGTCGAAGAGGGCTCCTGCTATGCCGGCCCCATCTTCTTTAATAGCCATATAGGTCCATATAGGGCCCCAAAGCCCGGCTCCGTAGCCAGATATGATATAGTTTACACCTCCGTTTGGAGTATTGCACACAAACACAGGTAGTTGTAATTTGTCTTTTAAGGCTTTTTTGTCTGCCTCAGAGGCCGCCTCAATTTTCTTTATAATGTCGAATTGCTCTTTAGGCTTGATTTTGAAAGCAGCACACTGGTTAATTTTATCTGTTTTTGAAATATCTTCTCTGACGATAATTTCTCCATCGGCATTAACTACAAGTGCTTCCGTAATGTATTTCTTAAATTCTTCTTGAATATAAGCATTTTTGTCTGAAGCGTTTTTGGCATCTTGAGCTAAGCCGGCACATCCGAGAATATTACTTTGCTTCTCAACATCTATATTAGTTTGCTGCCTGTTTTTCAGACCTATAGATACGAGAGCCAAGATGGTAGCCACAACAGCTACGAGAACTATTGTGTATATGATTGTGTATGAGTTTTTATTTGTATCCATATAGCACTTATTTTGCAGACACAGCTCTTTTTTCTCTTCTTCTGACGTTTTTTCTTACAACGCACCAATCTATCACAGGTGCCATTGTGTTCATCAGAAGGATAGCGAGCATCATACCTTCTCTGTATCCGGGATTGAACAATCTTAGTATAATACACATGGCTCCAATCAGAAAACCATATATCCATTTACCTGTTTCTGTTTGTGCAGAGGATACCGGATCTGTTGCCATATATACGGCGCCAAAGGCAAAACCACCCATAACAAGATGATTAACTGCAGGATATGCAGCAAATGTATCTGGTGCCGCCAAACTGTTTGCCAATAGACCAACAGCCAAGGCTCCGGCCACGCAAGAAACCATAATCTTCCAGCTTGCCACACCGGTCCAAACCAAAACAATGGCACCCAGAATAATGGCTATGGTAGAAGTTTCGCCAACAGACCCCGGTATATTACCTATAAACATCTGCATAAAATCTGGAGCACCAGGCAGTTTGTCAGCAACTTGTGCAAGAGGAGTGGCTCCTGAAAAGGCATCCAATTTAGAAGCGCCTCCAACCCAAACAGCATCGCCGGTAATGGTAGAAGGATAGGCAAAGAACACAAAGGCTCTTGCAAGGAGTGCCGGATTCCAGATGTTCATGCCGGTTCCTCCAAAAATCTCTTTTCCAAAGATTACTGCAAAGGCAACCGCAAGGGCCAAAACCCAGAGTGGTATGTCTATAGGCATAATGAGAGGAATCAGAAAGCCGGTTACAAGGTATCCCTCATTAACCTCGTGCCCCCTTATTTGAGCAACGGCAAACTCTATCCCCAAACCAACTATATAAGAAACCATTATGAGAGGTAGTATGCGGTAGAATCCATACCAAACCTTCATCCAAAATCCCCACTGTAGCCCGAATGCTAATGAGTGTTGGTCTCCCGTATTCCACATGCCAAAGCAGAATGCAGGCATGAGAGCCATAACTACAACAATCATAACTCTCTTTATATCAACAGCGTCCTTTATATGTACACGCCCCGATGTGGTGGTGGCAGGAACTGCGGCAAAACTCTCAAAAGCATCAAAGGTAGAGTGGAGCCAACCGAGTTTTCCTCCCTTGGAGAAAGTCGGCTTCATCTTGTCTATTGTTTTTAGTATCCAATTCATAACCTTATGCCATTTCTTTGAGCATTAGATCTATGCCCTGTTCAACAATCTTCTGTATTTCAATTTTGGAAGGATCTACATATTCGCATAGGGCAAAATCTTCTCCTATAACCTCGTAAATACCAAACTGTTCCATCTTCTCTATATCTGCAGCCAAAATAGCCTTTAGCAGAAATACAGGATATATATCCATTGGTAGAACCTTTTCATATACTCCAGATACAATAAAGGCTCTTTCTCCTCCATTGATATTGGTATCGGCTTTATACTTCTTTTTAGGACACAGCCACGAAAAGTAGGTTGCAGAAGAACTGAATTTCTTTGGCCTGAATATTTTAGCCCAGCCGAAAAGCTCTCTATAGTTTCCTTCCGATAGTAGGGTAAGCTGGTCGTCGTAGAAACCAAGACTTCCGTTTTCTCCAACATTTTCTCCATTAAGTGGGTTGCCGCTGATATATCTTATACCACACTCTTGACCATATAATTTTTCTATCTCGCTCGTTCCCACAATTTCTTTGAAAGCCTGTATAGAAGAGCCCGGTACGCATTTTATATAGCCTGTATTCTTGGCCCTATGGCCTGTTACTGCCACCAGTCTTGTAAGATCGTATATGCCCTTAGAGAGTAGCCTGCCTATAGCGGCAAGAAATTGAGGATGAATGGTCCATACAATTTCTCCTTTACCTATAGGACAAATATGAGAAATTTGTACTCCTACATTGCCGGCAGGATGCGGCCCTCTGAACAAGGTTTTCTCCACATTGTTGAGCATATTCAGTGGTGAGGCCGTATAATTCTCGGCATTAAGATTTACATAAACTTTACCGTTGGTAAATTTGGCTAAGGCATCTACTGCAATCTGCATGGCATCAACATCGTTCTTTAATGTAAAGTTGATGTCTGCTGCCAAAGGTCCGGAGTTGAATGCAGAAATTACAATTGCCTTAGGCGTGTCTTCCGGATTTGCAATAATACCATACGGACGCTGTATGATACAAGCCCATAATCCGCTATCCAATAGAATTTTCTGTATATCTAAGCGGCTTGCCTTGGATACGCTTAGAGGTTGGAATTGCAGGTACTGTGTGTCTGTGTCGGCAGCTATCTCCACTGCCAAAAGCTTTCTTTTTTCGCCCCTGACAATGGCTTTAACCTTTCCGCTTACAGGAGAAGAGAAGCCTATCTGTGGCCTTTTCTTGTCGAGAAACAAGAATTGACCTGCCTTTATAGTTTCGCCTTCTGTTACGAGAAGCTTTGGGATAACATTCTTATAGTCAGATGGCTTTACAGATACAACTTCCGGCACCAGAGCTTGCAAGACTTTTTTTTGAGCATCCCCTTTAAGGCGGAGGTTCAATCCTTTACGAAGTCTTATAGTCTCCATATCTGTTAGTTGATAATAATTATTTATACATAATAAACAAAGGTCTGCTGCGTAAAAGTTCTGTATTTTGGAGCTGCATTTCCGTAGCAGAAACTTAGGGAGCAAATATAATGAAAATCCTGTTTATTTGCTTTATATTTACACTCGTTATGGAAAACGAAGGGAACTATATTTTAGAAGAATTGAATCAGGCGCAAAAAGACGCTGTTATGTGTCTTACCGGCCCATCTTTGATTATAGCAGGGGCAGGGAGCGGCAAAACAAAGGTACTTACTTGTAAGTTGGCCAATATACTATCGCACGGCTATAAGCCATATAGTGTAATGGCTCTGACATTTACTAATAAAGCTGCCAGAGAAATGAAAGAGAGGGTTGGCAAGATGGTAGGGGAGGGAGCTGCCCGAATGATTTACATGGGAACTTTCCACTCTATATTTCTGAGGTTTCTCAAGCAATACGCTTCGTTGCTGGATTTTTCTCCCACTTTTACTATTTACGACAAGGACGATAGCAAGAGTCTGATAAAACGATGTATTAAAGATTTGCAGTTAGACGATAAAATCTATAAGCCCAACGAAATATCTAACCGTATATCTGAGTGCAAAAATAATTTGATTACTCCGCAAGAGTATATGAGCAGGCCAGATTTGATGGAATCTGACAGACGCACCCATCGGTCTCAGATATTTCAGATATACAATACTTACCAAAAACGCTGCAAGGAATTGGGGGTAATGGATTTTGACGATATTCTTTTGAATACATATCGTTTGTTGGCACATTTTCCGGAAGCTTTTGCTGCAATAAAGGCAAGATTTCAGTTTATATTGGTAGATGAGTATCAAGATACAAATCAACTGCAATATGTAATTTTACGAGCCTTGGCGCAAGACCACCAGAATATTACTGTAGTAGGAGATGATGCGCAGAGCATCTATGCCTTTAGAGGAGCAAGAATAGAGAACATACTTAATTTTCAGAAAGATTATCCAACAGCCAAGATATTCCGCTTGGAACGCAACTACCGTTCTACTCAAACTATTGTAAAAGCTGCCAATTCTGTGATAAATAAAAACAAGGGCAGAATTACCAAAGAGTGTTATTCTGAACGAGATGTAGGGCAAAAGATAGAGCTGCTTTCTGCATATACGGAGCAGGAAGAGGCTTTAATGGTGGCCTCTTCTATAATTAGCCAGATACATCTGACAAGTGCCAAATATAAAGATTTTGCAGTACTGTATAGGACTAATAATCAAAGCCGTATTGTGGAGGAAGCCCTACGTAAAAAAAATATACCATATAAAATCTATCAGGGACATTCTTTCTATAACAGGAAAGAGATTAAGCTTATGATTGCATACCTGCGGCTTATAGTAAATCCCCAAGATGATGAGGCCTTTAAGCGTACAGTAAATTTCCCGACAAGAGGCATTGGCGCCACTTCTATGGAGAGAGTAATAGCCTTGGCGGCAGAGAAGCAACTTGCGTTAAGTGAGGCGGTTATGCAGCTGTCTGCCGAACAGTTTCAGATTCGTCAGGCAACTCTCGATAAAATCAGGGATTTTGCCTCAAAGATGGCGGAACTTCGGTCTAAAGTTCAGGCAGAAGATGCCTATGTCATTGCAGTAGAAATGGATAGAATATTCGGCATAACCGAGAGCCTAAAAGCCGATACTTCATTAGAGGGGCAGAGTGTGTACGAAAATGTTCAGGAGTTTATAGATAGTATCAAAGAGTTTGTAGATGAGGGAGTAGAGGAATTTAAACAATATGCAGATGAAGGCGAGTTTGGGCCGGAAATAGTTACTATAGATCTCTACTTGCAGAATATAGCACTTGTTTCAGATGCAGACTCAGCGCAAGAAAACTCAGAAGCAACCCATCCACTGAATGCAGATGTAGAAAAAGAAGACAACAGAGTGTCGCTCATGACGGTCCATTCTTCAAAAGGCCTTGAGTTTCCTTATGTTTACATTGTAGGCTTGGAGGAAAATCTCTTTCCCGGAGGTGGCCATTCGGGAGCGGTGGAGAAAGAATTAGAAGAAGAACGCAGGCTTTTCTATGTAGCGGTAACTCGAGCTCAAAATGCTGTAAAATTGTCGTTTTCACGCTCGAGATTTAGGAATGGTAATTATGAAAATAATCCGCCCAGCCGTTTTATCAGAGAAATAGACAGTGCTTATATACAGAATCCTTTGGAAGAAGAAAACTCCGTACATACCATAGCAGGCTTTGGAGCTTCGTGGGGGCGATTACGAGGAGGTATGTATAACAGTGGAAGTGTGTATAATAGAAAACCTTTCGGCCAAAGAGCAGTAGGTTCGCAATCGGCTTCTGTGCCTACTACATCACGTCCTAATTTTACACCTGAATCGCAGTTACGGCCTAAAGATGAGAATTTTGTGCCAGATTCTCCAGTGCTCATGAAGGAGGGAATGAAGGTAGAACACGAGCGTTTTGGTTTTGGGCAAATAATATCAATGAGCGGTAGTGCGGGAGATTTGAAAGCTATAGTTGATTTTGAAGATTTAGGCAGAAAAACCCTTCTTTTGAAGTTTGCAAAAATGCGGATAGTGAAGTAAAAACAAGCAAGAAATAATCATCCGTGTATATTTATTAAGAACTTTTTTGGGGTTTATGAAGTAATTTTGCACTTACTTTTTGACTCTACCCAACAAAAAATAGTTTCCATAAATTTGGATTTTAAGAATATTTTCTTACTATTGCAATGTTTTTCATAGTTTAAGTTTAGGTTAAGTCGAGGCTTGAGCCTTGCGAAGAGGAGGATAGCGTTCTGTTATCCTCTTTCTTTTTATATTGTATAATAAGTTCTTTTTTAGGAAAATAAACCACTCTCAGGTTTGTGTATATAAGCATAAAAGTTTGATTGTCTGTAAGGTAAATTTTACGGTATTGTTTGCAGAAAGTAGCTCTTGCCAATATATTGCACTGCACAAACCTAAATAACAGCAGAGTATGAATAAAGCTACATTTACAGACAAGGCGGTAGCAGGCATTCTGCCGCTAAGAACAAAATTTTTCTTGCATGCTACATTGTATGCGATATTCTTTAATGCCCTAGTATCTTGTATCCAGCCCATAGATAGAGATAAAGCAGTTGGAGGACAGGTAGATACATCTACAATGGCACGCTTGGCATTTTTTTTAGACAAAGCTTCTTATGATAGCTGCCTTGTTGTAGGAGAAAATATAGCCGGCAATTCTATTCTATCTGCCTCGTATTCTAGTTATCTGGATTCAAACTCTTATCTTCTTACAATAACCTCTTCTGCGGGCAGGGTTATTTATGATAGCACTTATATCGGGCGTCCGGATGTGTTTTATGTACAGGCAGGAACCTATAAAATCCGAGTAGTTTCCGGAACCTTTACAGAGCCATCTTTCTATCCTCTTTTTGGGCAGGAGCAAACGGTTAAGGCAATAAAAGACAGTACCATGCGAGTTCAGTTAATATCGCGACAACTTACAGGAGGCATAAGATTTACCTTTACTACCGCCTTCACCGAATGGTTCAAAGGAGTTGGCTTATATCTGAAAAGAGATACGGTTATGTCTAAATATGGCTATGGTACAAGACTTTACAAGTATTTCTATCCCGGAGAAATTCAGGTAATATATAAGAATAAAGATGGCGATCCTTCCTATACTCCGCCAAGTAGGCCAAGCTATGCAGACACAATTTTATTCAAGCGTAAACTAAAGGCAGCAGAGTTAGTAACAATATCTTTAGATTATGATATTACCAAAGTTTCATACAATGGTTTTGGGCTTAAAATAGATACGGCAAGAATCCGTAAAGATGAGTATTTTAATTTAGGAGGGATTGCTCCGTATGGCTGTATATCTGTGTGGTATGCTCAGAACCATATAGGTGATACGCTAAAGCTATTTGGATATATAGTTGGAGGCGATGCCACAACAACAACCTTTAAAAAAGTTAAACCATTTGCATCCAAAACGCATATAGTAGTGGGGGCTCAAGACTGGCAAAGCCTAAGAGAAAAGACCATAGCCATAGAGCTGCCCAATGGTGAGATACGCAGACAGCTAAACTTGGTTGACCATCCGGAACTCATAAAAAAGCCGATAGTAATAGACGGAATAGTATCAGATTCTTACTTTGGCTATCCGGGTATGAAAAACATAACTTCTTATCAGTTACTCAAGTAGTTGTTCTATAGCCAATTGCAACCGGTAGTGCTGGTAAAACTATCTGCGCCTGTAAATAATAGAGCTTATGAGTGAAGAAATTATGCTGAATAAACTCCCGAACAACATAAACTTCATGGTGCTTTTATTGGAAGCTTTTTGCTGCGCTGCAATTTGTTGCTGCACTGCTTGTTGCTGGGCAGCATACTGTTGTTGGTAGTCTGGTACTTGGGCATGTTGTTGATTAGCCTGTGCATTTACAGTAACTCCGCAATGCGGACAGGTTGCTGCATGTTCAGAAACATCTTTTCCACATTCTTTGCATTTGATTAGTGCCATATTCTACGCAGTTTAGTTCAAGTGCACAAATATAAGTAAAAGTATTTTAGAAATAATCTCAATGATAGAGGTATGTTGTTAAATTCATTTCGAAATGTATTCTGATTATCTTTGCAGTATGGAAGAAAAGTTTTTTGCTCACTCTACAGCAGTGATAGACGAAGGCTGCACAATAGGAGCCGGTACAAAAATATGGCACTTCTCTCATATAATGAAAGATGCCGTAATAGGGGAGAATTGTAACATAGGACAGAATGTGGTAATTGCTCCGGGAGTTGTACTGGGGCAGAATTGCAAGGTACAGAACAATGTATCTGTATATACCGGAGTAATTTGTGCAGACGATGTTTTTCTTGGTCCAAGCTGTGTATTTACTAATGTTATAAATCCGCGCAGTGCTGTAAGCCGTAGAGACAGTTATCGCCGAACCATGGTAGGCAAGGGAGCTACAATAGGAGCCAATGCAACTATTGTTTGCGGGCATAACATAGGAGAATATGCTTTTGTGGGTGCGGGTGCGGTTGTTACTAAGGATGTGCTGCCTTATGCCCTGATTGTTGGTAATCCGGCCAAACAGATAGGATGGATTAGTCAGGTAGGTTGTAGGCTGATATTCAATAAGAACCACAATGGCGATTATATTGCTATATGTCCAGAAAGCGGGCAGAAGTACAAATTGTACAATAAAATGGTGTATAAGTTAGAGGAGTAGATACACCTATCAGCGTAGCTTTCTGTTCTTTGCCCATCCTCTTGCGAAAGCAGAGAAGCCGCCAAGATTACTTCCTTTTTTCCAACATACAGCATAATGTCTTCTGATGGCAGGAATTGCCTCCAATTCTGTTAAGTGGATAGTTTTCAGAATATTTTTTTCGAGCAGTCTTGCAATTTGACTTTTCCACAGGAAAGCCACCATAGGTTCCGTAGCCACCGAAACTCCCTTGCTATATTCTATAAGAAATCTGATAGTTGCAACAGGGTCTGGCATGGTGGCTGAAATTTTCAATGAGTTGGAACTTAAACCGGCAGCAGCCATACTTGTTAGAATTTCGGCAGTTGTTTCGCCATCACCCTCATACATAATGGCTTTAACTTCCGAAATATCGTAATACATATCTTCTTTTACTCCTGCATGAGAAACCGTCAGGAGGGTATCTGTAAAAAAGTGTTCTGCCGCATCTTCATTAGCTCCACCTTTTACGCCTATATTCACTTCCGTGGCTTCTACTGCTTTTTCTATATCGGCGATATCTAAAATTTTATGGTGTATATTGCTTGTGGGCGATAGTCTGCAGTAGTCGGCGGCAAAATCCGGAAAGATGCCGTAGTATATGGCTTTAGGTATGCCTATGATGAATGTTCCGTTTATAATGTGTGAAAGCAATTCACCTTCCTGCTCCATCTCGTTGTGGAGTTCGAGTATTTTAAGGGCTTTTTGCAGTAGCACTTCTCCGGCATAGGTAAGTGTGTATTTATTTCCTCGCCTTGCGAACAGTTCTACTTTATATTTATCTTCCAAGAGTTTGATATGCTGACTAACAGCCGGCTGAGAAATACCCAGCATTTGAGCAGTTATGCTAAAATTGAGCGTTTGGGCTGCCGTGGCAAATACTTTCAATCTAAAGTCCATATCAAGCTATCTTCTAAGTGGCAATATACTAAAAAAATAAAAAAGAGGGCGACTAAAAAGCCGCTTTAGTGCCGGCCGGATAGGCCGTAGTACCCATAGTGGGTGGCTGGAGACGGAGTGAAAAAAAAGAGAGGCTGCCAAAACACTTTGTGGCCAGCCTCTTTTAAGCGGTGCGTACGAGACTCGAACTCGTGACCTCCTGCGTGACAGGCAGGCATTCTAACCAAGCTGAACTAACGCACCTTTAGTATTGGAGTGCAAATATAGATATCTTTTTGGAAAGTGCAAGAATTTTATGAAAAAAAAGAAAAATGAACATTTCCATAGTGCCTTTCTTTCTGAAAGCGTGGGTGAGCAGAAAAGTCGTAATCGCCGCTATGTTCCAAAATAAAGTATCCTTCTCCACTGAGTATAGGTGCTTGAGTGTTGAATATTTTGTCGGGCAAATTCTCTATTCCTTCCAACTGATACGGAGGATCTGCAAAAATAAAATCGAATTGCCTTTTACATATCTTTAGAAAATCAAAAACATTGTTGTGGATAACTTGTACCTGGCTAATACCTATTGCTTTGCACATTTTGCTTATGAAGGCCGCATTCTTCTTGTTCATTTCTACACAAACAGATTCTTTACCCCCTCTGGAAATAAATTCGGCACTTATACTGCCCGTGCCACCGAATAAATCCAGTAGGGTAAAGCCTTGCAGTTCGTATTCGTTTTCGAGTATGTTAAAGAGGCCTTCTTTTGCAAAATCTGTGGTGGGCCTGGCCGGATATCCAACCGGAGGGTTGATAGTCTTGCCTTTGAATTTTCCCCCTATGATTCTCATCTTCTAAACTTTATGTTTTTTACATAAGATTTCAGCATAGCCAGCTCTTTGTCTTCAGCCGTGCCTATCAGGTTTACGGTTGTTTGTTGAGGATTTATCTGGCTTTTATCTAATAACTCAATCATATAGTATATGGCTGTGGGAAAATCTATTGTGCGGTAGCTATTGGCTGCTATCAACTGTTCTCCTTCTGCCAGTAGCAGACAGGTCTGCTTTCTTTCTGCATCAAAGTCCATTATAAGTTTATTGTGTTCTTCTATATGGTGCAGCTCAGAAAGATATTTAACAACAGTAGGTTGTATATCAGGCGACGGCACAAGGTATTCTTGTTTGTCTGCTTCCCACGCATACAATAAAACAGAATTGTATTGCGGAACAGATGTGGCATACACCTTAACGCTCTGCTTGAGACCGAATAAATCTTTTAGAATTTTTTTCTGTTGCTGAGAATCGGCAAATCCTGCCGGTATAAGAGCAAATATATGTGTGGGTGAATAATCTGCCATTTCTTAATCAGGTAAATTTGCTGCAATATACAAAAAGAGGGGCATTTTTTCATGCCCCTCTTTGTAATGTTTATGTTATGTGTTCATTACTCCCAGTTACCAGCGTTATTGTTAGGTTGTTCTATGCTTCCTACCTTTAGACCCGGAAACTTGTCGATATTCTCTCTTTCGCAGTTAAGGTTTACAATAAGCTGATGATCCATTCCACGAAGAAGATCGTTGTAAGGGATAGTAGCTTCAAACAACGGAACCGCAACTCCGGAAACTTGCTTGATTACGCTTTTCATTTCTATCTTTTTTCCACCGGAGAAAGGTATGATAGCCAAAGAATCAGGGTTGAAATCTTCTCTCTTGAGCAAAGTGTCTTTTACAGGAATTTCGCTAGGGATAGAGAAAACAAGATTGCGGTCGCCCTTTAGATAAAGTTCGTAAAGTCCCTTATCTGTAATGCCTTTGTTTGCTTTTTTAACAGCTTCTGTATGAGCTACCATAGCAGAGTCGTTAACGCTACCTACCTGCTTTACAATAACCATCTTGTCGTTTTTGTAGAAATCTACCAGAGTATCTATTGCCGAAGCAAACTTGCCATATTTGTTTTTATAGGCAACTTGAAGCGTACGGATATCTTTTAGCTTCTGAGTACCAAAAGATTCTCTATATACTCTTTCCTGTTCAAACTTGATGTCGTTCATCACACTTCTGTATATCAACCATCCGATTAGAACGATGATGATAGGGAGAATAACTAATGTAAAAACTTTTTTCATATCTGTGATTCTTATTATCTTTCTGTTTACGCAAACCTGCAATGCAACTTTTCTTTATGCCGTGGCAAATGCAATCGGACCTGCCTTTGCTCTTCCGGCCTGTAGAGAAGGGGCATTTGCTTAACAGGGACAAAAGTAAAAAAAATCTTCTCATCAAGCAATATATTTTTAATTTTGCGCATTGATTAGAGTTATGGAAGAGAAAATAGTGGATTCAGCAAAAGCGAGTGCCTTTTTTCGTGTTTTAGAAAAAGCGGAGAAAATAGTGTTTATAGGCCATTATAATCCCGATGGGGATTGTATAGGTTGCCTCACTGCTATGCGTGCTTGGGTAGAGGCAAACTATGGGAGGGATGGTATAATGATAGTACCGGGCAATTTTCCGGATTATCTTGGCTTTTTGCCTTCTGCCGATAGAATTTTAGTGTTTACACGGCAGGCAAGTGCAGCTAATGAAGCGATAAAGGCGGCAGATACTATTATATGCTTAGATTTTAATACTTTGTCTAGAACAGAAGCCTTAGCAGATATCATACGCCAATCTTCTGCACGCAAGGTGTTGATAGATCATCACCCATCGCCGGAAAACTTTGCAGACGTTGAAATTTCTTATACACAGGTTTCATCTGCTTGTGAACTTGCTTGGTGGGTGGTGCAGCATAAGAATGGAGTTATGCCGGATGCGTCTATGATAGCTTTTTATACCGGAATGATGACAGACACCAACAATTTCAGTAATTCTGTATATCCTTCTACTTTCCGTATGGCAGCACAGATAGCAGAATCTGGGATAGACAGAGAAAAAGTGCAGATGGGGGTGTTGAATAGTTTCTCGGAGCAGCGGATGCGGCTCATGGGAGAAATGTTGCTCAACAATATGTATATAGTGTCTGTTGGTGAGATGCGTGCCGGTATAATGATTTTAGACTCAGCTACTAAAGAGAAATATAACTATGCAGATGGCGATTCGGAAGGCTTTGTAAATCTTCCGCTAAAAATCAAAGGAATTGAAATATCTGCCCTGTTTACGCAGGGAGATGGATTTATTAGAGTATCTTTGCGTAGTAAAGGAGCTATATCTGTAAACCAACTTTCGAGGCGTTTCTTTAATGGGGGAGGGCACGAGCGGGCTTCCGGAGGGCGCATAGAGATACCGGTGGAAGAAATTAAGACATATTTCGAAAAATCGCTCAGAGCATTTTTGGAAACATAGTATATACTTTGCGGCATAACTTTTGATGAACAGACACACATTATGAGCAGATTTTACTTAGCGGCGTTGTTGGTGGTTTGCCTTGCGTGTTCTTGCGATAAAGAAGATCGTAAGAATACTTATGCAGACCAGGAAGCTCTGATAGATAATTATGTTTCTTCTTTGAGTACAGATTATGCTGTAACTATAAACAGTGGCGTGGCGCGTGTAACCTTGCAGGAAGGCACCTCTGGCAAAACTCTTACCCCCGGCGATTCTATGTATTTTCATTATAGCGGATATGTGTTTTCTTCCTTCGGCAAGGGAGAATTGTTTTCTACTAACGACACTGAGGTGGCTGAAATGTATGGCTTTGTTACAGATGGTAAACCTTTTGGAATAAAATATGGCTCTTCTGCACTTATAGAGGGGCTAAAAAAAGGTTTTGAGGGCATAGGAGAAGGAGAACACTGCTATATAGTATTTTCGTCCAGATATGGTTATGGCAATCATATTATGGGAACCATACCTAAACTAACCCCTCTTTTCTTTGAAGTTAAGGTGGATAAGATAGTTAAGTAATATAGTACATTGGAATATTAAATAGA